>PMOF01000220.1 GCA_003162495.1 Acidobacteriaceae bacterium | reverse complement strand
GTCGTCGATCGTCGCTCGAAGATCCTCCATATTCGTCGCTCCTCGCTCCTAGAACTGTGAAAAATTGGCTCCCAGCGCCACCCGCGGGAAAGTTAATAACAGGCTCTAGAGTTCCAACGCATCCAGTTGTCCCAGCAGCCGCTCGACGCGCCCGCGGACCTGGTCCCGTTCGGTGCGGAGTGCGTTCAGTTCTTTTTCCAGTTGCTCCAGCTGGGGCGACAGGTCGTGCAATTGCGCTTCAGCACGGGCAGCACGGTCCTCGGCAGCCGTGCGCGCCTGGCGCTCCCGGCGCACCACTTCCACGGCGCGCAGAATCCGCTCTTCGAGCGCCGAAAAATCGTTGGCGCTGAGTGTCAGCGATCCCGGCTCGGCAGCGGGTTCGCGCGTCTCAGGTTCCGATCGCAGTTCATGCTCGGTCTCCGGCGCAGTTTCAGACTGCGCCCCGCGAGCAGTTTCACCATCCCACGCAAACTCCGCCATCGAATGCCCTCCACTCATTCACCCTGCATCGGTGCAAGTATAGCGCCAATCAGGCCCGTTACCCTGGCTAACTGCGCAGCCGCGCGCCTGCTTTGCCAACAGCCTCTACCACGCGCGCCTGAAAGCTCTGCAACTCTTCTTCGCGCAGCGTGCGGTCCGGGGCCTGAAACGTCGTGCCCAGGAGCAGTGAATATTCCCGCGCGCTCCCATTCGCATCCGGACGCAAATTTAGGCGCGCATCGCGAAACACTTCGCGCACCCGCCAATCCACCAACTCGGGAATCTGCAGACCGGCCAGTGCACGGTCAATTTTTTCCCAGCCAATGCTCTGGTCCAGGATCAGCGAGAAGTCGCGCCGCACCGGTTGAAAGCGCGAAATATCCTTGGCCAGCGGCTTGCGCAACGGCAGCTTGTAGAGCCGGTCCAAATACAGTTCGCCAACCAGCACCGGCTCCTTGAGTTTGCGCGCCGAGGCCTGGCGGGGATGCAATTGCCCGAACCACCCCACCGTGACGCCTTCGACAGCGACCCGCGCAGCGCGGTAAGGATGCAGCCATTCGGGCGTGAGCCCAGATTCAGGGGGGAAGTGGTCGAAGTATACTGCGCGCGCCTCAAATTGCGCCAGTACCTGCTCTACGGCGCCCTTCACATCGTGGAAATCGATGGCGCGCGGGGGGTGCAACGCACCCTGCTCCGGGAGGCTGCCTGCGGCGCCAAACGCCATGGCCGGACGTTCGTCAACTTTTTCAGTTGTGCCGCTGAAGACGGTGCCCAATTCGAACAGGCGCACGTCGCTCACGTCGCGATGCAGGTTGCCGGCAATCATGGTCAACATGCCGGGAACCAGCGAGGGCCGCAGCACGCCGGCTTCTTCGCTGAGCGGATTGCCCAGGGGGACAGTGAGGCCGGGCTGGGGCGCGGTGAGCGCGGCCTCGGCTGCCGAACAAAACGTGCTGGCGATGGATTCATGGAAGCCCGCGGAGAGCAGCGTGCGACGGACCGCGGTTTCGCTCTCGGCCCAGGGGAGGGCGCGAACTCCCTCGCCAAATGCGGGGAGCGTGTTGGCAAAGCGGTTGTATCCGTAGACGCGCGCAACCTCTTCGATGAGGTCGACCTCGCGGTCGAGATCGAGGCGCCAACTGGGCAGGCTTACGAGCCACGCAGCTTGACCCTCATGCCGATTTGATAACGCACACCCGAGCGCCTTCAACACGCTCTCGACGGTTGCTGCGGTAATCCCTTCTGCATCCAGGGTCGTGCCCAGAATGCGCCGGACTTCATTCAACGCCAATGGTACAGGCTTGCGATCGGCAGTGCGCGCTTCAAATTCGGCGACGCGGACGTCGACGAGATCGCCTTCGATTGAGCCGCCGTTGGCCAAAAGAATGCTGCTGACAAGCGCGGAGGCGAGGGGCGCGGCGTTGAAGTCCGCTCCGCGCTCGAAGCGATGGCTGGCATCGGTGTGCAGGCCGTGACGGCGGGCTGTGCGGCGAACGGCCATGGGCTCGAACCAGGCCGCTTCGACGAGTACGTTGGTCGTGGACGGCGTGATCATTGTGTCCCAGCCGCCCATGACGCCGGCGAGGCCGAGAGGCTTGACGTGGTCGGCGATGATCAGGTCTTCGGAATCGAGGATGCGCTCGATGCCGTCGAGAGTTTTAAGCCGTTCGCCCTTGTGGGCGCGCCGCACGACGATTCCGCCTTCGATCTTGTCCAGGTCGAAGGCGTGGGTTGGCTGGCCCATGGCGAGCCAGGCAAAGTTGGTGGCGTCGACGGCGTTGGAGATGCGCTTCTGCTCGAGAAGTCCGAAGTAGGTGGCTACCTCCGCGCCCTTGAACCAGTCGCGCGAATCGCCAATGGTGATGCCGCGCAGCACGCGTGCTGTGAATCGGCCGCAATCGTTCAGGGCTTCGATCTTCACCGGAAAGGGTGAGTCTCCGGGCCGTGGCGCAGGCAGCGGGAAGTCAAGCGGTTGCAGTTGCAGATTGTAGATTGCGGCGGCTTCTCGCGCGATGCCGTAGTGGTTCATGGCATCGACGCGGTTGGTGGTGATGTCCGTCTCGTAGAGGGAACCGTTGCCGTCGCCAAGCGGGTAGACGCCCTCGACGGCGATGCCGCGCAGGGTGAGGTCTTCGGCGAGCTTGGCGTCGTCGACGGGGAGATCGGGCAGATAGGATTTAAGCCATTTGGTGAGTATCTTCATTTCTTGTCTTCTCTCTCAGCGAGTCAGCGGCGCTTCGCGCCACGGCAAGTCAGCGAGTCAGCGCTATGCCTGGACCAGAACTCCTATCAGCCCATTGATCAGTTTCCCTACTTCCGACGCAAGATCGAGCACCCTGTCGGCAGCTTCGGGTTGAAGGAATGAAAGGCTCTTGGCCAGCTCGACTTGTGTTTCAAATTCATTGAGTGCGGCGCGGCTCGAGCCGAGCCCCTTCCGCATTTCAGTATCGTTGAGTCTTCCATGCGCCTCTGCAATGTGGCTTGCGATACTTACCGCCGATCGTCGGATCTGCATCCGCAAACCAAATGTCTCAGAGTTCGGAAAAGTCTCCGTTTGTTCGTAAGCTAACCTGGCCAGGTCCATGGCCTTTTGCCACGCGATCAAGTCCCGATAGTGCCTTGTTCTGCTCATTTTCGCTGACTCGCTGACTTGCCGGCGCGGAGCGCGCTGACTCGCTAAACAAATTGCCCCAAGAATCGCATATCGCCCGCATAGAGCTGCCCTATTTCGCTGATGCCGTACTTCATCATGGCGATGCGCTCGGCGCCCATGCCGAAAGCGAAGCCGGAGATCTTCTTCGGGTCGTAGGCGGGTTGCTTCTGCGCAGCGAAGGCGAAGACCGCGGGGTCGACCATGCCGCAACCCAGCAGTTCAATCCAGCCCGAGTTTTTACATTTGCGGCAACCGTTGCCGCCGCAGAAGATGCAGCTGATCTGCACGTCCGCGCTGGGTTCGGTGAAGGGGAAGAAGGAGGGAAAGAAGCGCGTCTTCACCGACGAGCCGAAGAGGGCTTTCATGGCGTGGTCCAGCGTGCCCTTCAAATCGCTGAAGGTGATGTTGGAGTCCACGCAGAGGCCTTCGACTTGATGAAAAATCGGCGAGTGCGTGGCGTCCTGCGCGTCGTTGCGGTGGACTTTGCCGGGAATGATGATGCGCACCGGGGGCGGCTGCGACTCCATGGTCCGCATCTGCACCGGAGACGTATGGGTGCGGAGCAGGAGGCGGTCGCGGAGCGGGCGGCGGTCCTGATTGGCGACGACCAACGTGTCCTGCGTATCGCGCGCGGGATGGCCGGGCGGGAAATTCATGCTCTCGAAGTTGTAGAAGTCGGTTTCGACCTCGGGGCCCACGCCGACCGAATAGCCGAGCGCGGCGAAGACGCGGGTGATTTCGTTGAGCGTGCGGGTGATGGGGTGCTCGGCGCCGGTGAGGCGACGGGTGCCGGGGAGGGTAATGTCGATGGCCTCGGCGGCGAGGGCGGCGTCGGTTGGGCCTGTTACGGATGACTGCTCAAGCAGGCCCTCGACCAGCGCCTGAAGTGTCTTGAAACGCTCGCCCACAGGCTTCCTGGCCTCGACCGGTGATGCTTTGAGCCAGCGGGTGGAGATCTCTTTGAGCAGGCCCTGCTTGCGGCCGAGCCAGCGCAGGCGAAAGGCCTCGACTGCCTGGGGACCGTCGATTGCTGCCGCGTCGCTCTTGGCCTGTTGCTCCACCGCGCCGAATGCCTTGTCCAGCGCGGCATCATCAAATGCCGTCAGATTGGGTATGTCGTCATTCGTCATGCGTATAGAGGAAGGATAAACCACCACCCGCTGAAACTTCCGGTATGCTTCTTTCCATGAAGCTCTTGCGCTTGGTTCTAGTCTTGGTTTTTGCGGCTGCGTTCGCAGCCGACTCTTCGATTGCCACCGCTCAGACCGCGGTTTACCAGCAGCAGGACGGCTTCGTCGATGCCCACGGAGTCCTCATCTACTACGCGACCTTTGGCAAAGGGCCGCCGCTGGTGGTGGTGCATGGCGGACCGGGCGCGGACCACACATACTTCCTGCCCTACCTGCTTCCGCTGGCCCGCACCCATCGCCTCGTCTTCATCGACGAGCGCGGCTCCGGCCGGTCGCAGCGCTTGCAGGACACCAGCCAATACACGGTCGAGGCCATGGTCGAGGACGTTGAAGACGTTCGCCAGGCTCTCAAGCTGGGAAAGATTTCGCTGCTTGGGCACAGCTACGGCGGCGTGCTGGCGCAGGCTTATGCGTTCAAGTACCAGCAAAATCTGACGCACCTGATTTTAAACAGCACCTTCCCGTCGACGCGGCAGATGAACGAGGTGCTGGCTCGCGAAAAGACGCAGATGCCTGCGGACAAGCTGAAGCGCCTGAATGAGCTGGAGGCCGCGGGGCTGTTCGGCAAGGGCGAGGCGTGGGAGCACGGCCGTTATCCGGCTGAATATGGGGCGCTGGCGTGGGGGCCGGGGTATTTTCCGTTTCTCTATGGAGCGCGACCGGACGCGACCTACGATCCCTTGGGCGGGCTCACGACCACCAGTTGGGAGCTCTACCGCGCGATGTGGGGCGAGCACGGGGAGTTCGTGATCGACGGGAATCTGAAGTCGGTGGAGTATGTGGATCAACTGAATTCGATTCATATTCCGACGCTGATCATGGCCGGGAATCACGACGAGTGCGACCCATCGCTTAGTCTGGAGATGCACGCGAAGATTGGCGGGTCGCAGCTGGTGATCCTGCCTAACTCGGGGCACATGAACTTTGTGGATCAGCCGGATTTGTGGGAGAAGGCGGTGGAGGGGTTTCTGGGCGGGAAGTAGAGTTTGTTTCAGGATTTGTCAGCGGGAGTTGAGAAAGATTTCGCAGGGGCTAAAGCCCACAATTTTCCCAGCCCTTTTCGGCACGACTGAAGTCGTACCCTGACACACAGCAGCTTTCAGGCACCTTACAGGCGGATGAATGCGAAACGGCCCGGAATCGATCGATTCCGGGCCGTTTGATTTTTTGGGAAAGCCGGCTTAAGCGGCGGCTTTCTTCTCGGCGGCTGCCAGGGCCGACTTGGCTTTGCCGACCAGGTCGGTGAAGCCGGCGGCGTCCTTTACGGCGATGTCGGCGAGGATTTTGCGGTCGAGCTCGATGCCGGCCTTCTTCAGTCCATTGATGAACAGCGAGTAGCTGGTGCCGTTCAGCTTGGCGGCGGCGGAGATGCGGACGATCCACAGGGAGCGGAACTGGCGTTTCTTCTGCTTGCGGCCGGTGTAGGCGAACTTCAGGCCGCGCTCGACGGCTTCCTGGGCTGCCTGGTAGAGCTTGGATTTGGTTAGGAAGTAGCCGCTTGCCCGCTCGAGAATCTTCTTCCGGCGGTCGTTCCTCTTGGTACTGCGTTTTACGCGGGGCATTGTTTCTTCTCCATTTGGTTGCGTCGGTTACGCGGCTGGAGGCAGGAGGCCTTCATTGCTGAGGGCGGTAAACCTCTTCACTCGCTTTTAACAAGCCTGAATCTCTCGGCGGTCCATCCACTTGGACTTATGGGCTGAACGTCAGCCCGGACTGCCGGGGGCCCGGTCCGTCCCGGTTTTGACCTGGGGCGGATTCGACTGCGGGCCCGGAAGCGCCGACTCCCCAAGGGCGCCGGGCGCAACGATCAGGCGTAGGGAATCATGCGCGCTACCTTCTTGTAGTCGCCGTCGGAGACAAGCAGGGTCCTGCCCAGCTTGCGCTTCGATTTTGGCGATTTCGAAGTAAGGATGTGCCGCGTCTTCGTCTGGCCCCGCTTGATTTTGCCGGTGCCAGTCTTGCTGAAGCGCTTGGCCGCGCCCGTATGGGTCTTCAACTTGGGCATTTTCTTCTCTTTGTCCGCCGGGGTTGGCCGGTTGCTGCTCTGGCTCCCTGACGCGTGGCCCGTGAGACAGGGGTCTCCCTGCCCTCTTGAGGCTTTGATTAGTATACCGTAAGGAGATTTTTCCCGCCAGAGGGATCGAGGTCAATGGGATGCACATGGCTCAAGCAGCAAGATGGAGGTTCGCCGCGGCCCTACGGGATGCGAGATCAGAACGGGTGGGACTTCCCCGGATTCCGCTTCGCTCCATCCGGGGCTATTTTCGCACCTTCCCTCCGGGAAGAAAGGGGCCCTCCGGGAAGAAAGGACCCGCCGAGAAGAAGGGGGCTTCCGGGAAGAACGGGCGAAGTCTACCACAGGGCATTTCAGGGTTAAAGCCCGGGAATCGGTCAGTTCGAAGAAGTCTCTCCTCAGGGGGCAAGTTCTCTGACCGTGTGATTTCGTGCTTTGGGGTTCGTGGTTTCCCACCCTTTCGCCAGCAAAAAGGCGAAAGGATGGGGCACGGAGCTGATATAAGAACAAGCGATCAAAGACCTAGCCCAGCAGGCGGAATTGAACCGGGTGTTCCTGTCCGGCATTTCTGTTTTTCCCTGGGTAGAAGTCAAGCGAGCGGCATCAGGCCGGTACCACGCCAGCTGTTTCCATTGTGACGTTCAATTTTCACTTGCTGGATGCCCGCCGTATTAAACCAGTCCGTTACTTCTTCCCGGCTGTGATAGTAAGCGGTAGGCGCTACAAGCTGGTCGAATACATTCCAGAAGTTTTCAGCAAATGTGTATTCGGAGATGGAGCAGAGATAGTCGGCATACGGCAAACTGTTCTTGAGCGCAGGCCGAGTCCTGGCGGGCGCATAGAGCAATTTCAATCCCGCATAGAGCAGCACCGCGGGAGGGAAACTAAGGCAGCGGGTTATGACTCCAGGCAGACGCGACGTGACATTCTTGCGCACGGGATCGACGAATTGCTCGATCCAGCGATTTCCTTCCTTGCCATAGACCCAGGTGGAGATGCGTCCGCCCGGCCGCACGTGGCTTGAAAGTGCGAGAAATCCTTGTTTCGGAACCGGAAGGTGATGAATGACTCCGATGCTGTATGCCAGGCTGAAGGGATTATGGAATGGGAGATCCAGAATGTCAGCCTGGATCACATGGACATTGGGCAAATCGCGGGTGTTGCGAAACGCGGCCTCAACGGCATCGGAGAGATCGACACCGACGACCGTGCGCGCGCCGAACTGGGCGGCGAGATAGATGTGCCGGCCCTTGCCACAGCCGGCATCGAGAACGACCTCATCCTTGAAGTCGGCCGGGGTCAGCGGAGAAATCCACGCGAGGAATTCTCCGCGGTCGGCCTCGGTGAGTTGCGAATAGTGCGTCCACTCGTAGCCAAAAGCCGCTGCGGTTGCCTTCTGTTCGGCATTCAGGGCTTGGCGCAGGAAACGTGGAATGCCGCGGATGACCGGGAACGTACTGGCGCAATTCGGGCAGACCAGGCTGCCTTCCATCACTTCAGCGCCCTCAACTTTTTCTGTAAGCATTTGAAATCCGCCGCGATGGCAGTTGCAACAGATCAGAAGGGGCAAAAGGGCTGTTTTCACCCAAGTCTCCAAGGAATCAGTGCTGGGATAGCGACATCGTTTTTACGCCACGCGGCGAGCTCAGGGAGCCCGACGGCTGGATGGGACGACGATGCCAGAGCATTTTCAAAATCCAATAGCAAGCCACCGCAGCCGTCACATGCTTCAGCGCGTGGCCGCTCACGAGGTGACCGAGTTGCTGGTAAATCGAGTAATCGCAAACTTCGAAAAGCTTGGCCGCTAAGTAGAGACCGAACGCGACCACAAGGTAGCTGATGCCTGTATAGCGCGGCGGAAATAATCCGATGATCAATGCCAGGACGACGGGTGAGAAGAACTGGACAAAGAGATAGTACTTATAGTCACCATGCCCGAGCCAGCTCGAGATATACCAGTACACAACGGTGGATATGCCGAGCAACAGCATGGGACCCAGCATGAGCAGCCCGCTGCGCAAACTCACTCGTTCCATGTACGCGCTCACAACCATTGAAATGAAGGAACAAGTCATCGGCAACAGGTCCCATGGAAGCCGGCTATTCGAGGGGGCCATGTGATACCAGAAGGAACCTATGCCGGTGAGCAAAACGCCCGCGAAAAACACCAGATAAGGCGCGCGCTCCCGAGCGTCGAGGAAAAATGAGCGGCTCGACTTGCCAATCAGCCAGAGGAGTCCCCAGGCACCGACGACAAAAAATGGGATGTTGGAAAGAACGTCGAGGGCGTTGGGGATTCCGAGCATCGTTCTCTTGTCCGCGAAATCGTGGTAGCCGGGCCCCAACGGCATGGGTGGAGAAAGGATGAGACCGCACATAGCCGCCAGGCAGACCCCGGCAATCAGCGCGAAACGTGCTCGGCGAGCCCAGGTGTGCGGTGCCAGGAATGCCAAACAACTATGTCCTTTCAGTCCTTCGGTGAGTTGGCGGGTCGGATGCTCATTTTCGAGTATAGTTCATCGCATGGCTATCGGCTGGCGCAACAGACGGCAGGCCAAGCCGGCTGCAGATGGACGCGCCTTGCACGTTTTGCGCGCCCAAGGTCGCTATGCTACGATCTTTCAATTACTTTTCGCCTGTTTTGAAAAGCTGAATAGTTCGTCAAAACTTCCCTTATCAAATGTGCGGCATTGTCGGATTCACGGCGAAGAGTTGGTCTCCCGATGCAGAGCGCATCCGGCGGGCAACTGCAACCCTGCTTCATCGCGGACCGGACCAGCAGGGCGTCTATCAAGCACAAGCCTGCTGTCTGGGGGCGAGCCGTCTCAAAATTATCGATCTGGCCGCGGGCGATCAGCCGATCTTTTCTGAAGATCGCGACACGGTGATCGTTTTCAACGGCGAAATTTACAATCATCTGGAGATTCGCAAAGCACTCGAATCGCGCGGTCACCGTTTTGAGACGCATTGCGACACCGAAACGGTGCTCCACGCCTTTCTTGAATGGGACACCGACTGCTTTGAACGGCTGAGGGGAATGTTTGCCGTCGCCATCTGGTGTAATTCCAGGCGCAGGCTTATTCTGGCCCGCGATCGAATCGGAATCAAGCCTCTGTATATTGCCGAGCGCGGAGAGGATCTGTTTTTCGCGTCCGAACTGAAGGGGATTCTGATTCATCCTGAAATAGAGCGGCGACTTAGCCTGGAGGGCCTGGATTCCTATCTGTCGATGAATTACGTGCCGTCTCCTTGGACGCTGGTCGATGGTATCGAAAAACTGCCTCCCGGCTATTGGCTTGAATGGCGCAACGGTTACGTCACGAAGCATGCTTACTGGCGCATACCGGAGATTGCGCCTGAACCGGTGTCGCTTGAAGATGCGAAGTCGGAGCTCGATCTGCTCCTGGAGCGATCCGTTCGCGAGCACATGATGTCGGACGTGCCGCTTGGCGTATGGATAAGCGGAGGGCTCGACTCGTCCACCATTCTGCACTACGCAACGCAGGCCTCCAGTTCGAGGTTGCGCACGTTTTCCATTTCTTTCCGCGGCCACAGCTTCGACGAGTCAGCCTACATTGGTGAAGTCGTCAAGCAATACGGCACCGAGCATGAACAGCTGGATCTGAATCTGGAGCAGGATCTGGAAGGCGCCATTCATGAGATTCCCTACTATTCCGATGAGCCGAGCGCGGATTCAGGGGCGTTGCCTGTCTGGTTTCTTTCCAAGCTTTGCAAGACACGCTGTACTGTGGCTTTCAGCGGAGAAGGCGCGGACGAGATCTTTGGCGGCTACCTGACCTACCGGGCGAACCGCATTGGAGGACGGTTACGGCATGCGCCCCCGGATGCGATTCGCTGGGTGCTGCGGTCTCTGCGCGCCTGGCCCGGCTCCAATGAAAAAATCAGCTTTGAATACAAGCTGAAGAGATTGTTGCAAGGAAGCCTTCTTCCGGCGGAGCAGGCACACGTCTACTGGAACGGAGCCTTTTCGCAAGCTGAAAAAGCCAGTCTGCTGAACGTGCCCCTTCCCGGTACACTGCTGGACATTGTTTCGGGATTGCGAGCCAGACTGCCTGGGGACGGGATCGCGCCTTTCCTGGAGTTCGATCAGACGTACTTTCTTCCCGACGATATTCTTGTGAAGTCGGACCGCATGAGCATGGCCCATGCAGTTGAGGTGCGGCCGCCATTTCTCGACCACCGCATTATCGAGTTCGCTGCAAGAATCCCCACGGAGATGAAAATTCGAGGTAACCGGCAGAAGTATTTACTCAAAGAGTTAATGAGGTCAAAGCTGACCCCTGCAATTACCCGCCGCGGGAAAATCGGCTTTGACATCCCGACGCACGAGTGGTTTCGCGGACCGCTTCGCGGCATGCTCTTTGAGGCGCTCGATTATGCGGAGTCGGAACACTCTGAGTGGTTTTCGATGGACACGATCCGCAATCTTACAAAACTGCATATGAACCGGACCATCAGCGTTGGCTACCATCTCTGGGGTCTTATGATTTTGTTCCTTTGGATGAAGCGATGGAATATAAGCTCGGCACAGACCCCTCAATCGATCAGGCAGATGTCCACGTTCGCCTTGTAGGCTATCGACGCATCCTTCTGATTGTCGGTCTATTCGCGGCGGCCATCTATCTCGGCTGTATCGTTTCTCCGCCGTCCCTGATGGATGACGTGGATGCGGTGCAGGCCCAGATTGCGCGCAATATGCTGAGTTCCGGGGACTGGGTCACCGCTCATCTGGATGGGGTCCCATTTCTGGAGAAACCGCCGCTCATCTATTGGACGATTGCGGTTTCCTACAAGATATTCGGCGTGTACGACTGGTCGGCCCGCATCCCGATTGCGCTGTCCGCGATCGCACTATGCCTGACGACTGCAGCTTTCGGTGTTTGGGCGTTCGGAAAGCGCGCCGGCCTTTATGCCGGCCTTTGCCTATCTACCTGCATCGGTTTGTTTCTCTTTACTCGTATCCTGCTTCCGGATGCCCTGCTTACCCTGACCATCATCCTGGCTCTGTGGGCACTGCTGCATGCACTGGAAGAGGAGGAGCGGCGCCCCGGGATGTGGGCGGCGATCATGGCCGCCTGCCTGGCAATTGGCCTGCTGCTGAAGAGCCTGATCGGCATCGTGTTTCCTATCGGGACGGCTCTCGTCTACCTTCTCATCACCCGGCAGCTTTTTGCAGCGCGCACCTGGAGGCGGCTTCGACCCTTCCGCGCTATTGCGATCGTTCTGCTCATCGCTGCTCCATGGCACATTCTTGCCACCCTCAGGAACCCTCCCTATTTCAGCTTTACCCTGAAGAGTATTGCCGGCCAATATCATGGCTTTCTGTGGTTTTTCTTCATCAATGAGCAACTGCTTCGATTTTTAAATCTGCGCTATCCACGCGATTACGATACTGTTCCGCCGCTTTATTTCTGGCTCTTCAACCTGATCTGGCTTTTTCCATGGAGCGTCTATCTGCCCGCGGCATTCAGACTTTCGTATCGGCCAGTGGACCGTGCCGGAAAGGCCAGGATGTTGGCTCTGTGTCTGATTGGGGTGGTGATGGTATTCTTCACCTTCTCCACTACGCAGGAGTATTACTCGATGCCAATTTATCCGGCCCTGGCGCTTCTTATTGGGGCAGCGATGGCGCTGGATGGCAAGGCGGCGCGTGCTGGAACGCGCACTCTCACTGTAGTTTGTGCTATCGCTGCGATGGCCGCGATTGCAATCCTGGTTGCGGTGCGTCATGTCGCCACGCCTGGGGATATCTCGCAGGCGCTGAGTTATAATCCGTCAGCCTACAAGCTCTCTCTGGGGCACATGGAGGATTTGACACTGGATTCATTCGCCTATCTCCGCGTCCCGCTTGCATTGGCCGCTGGGGCATTTCTCATTGGCGTCGTCAGCACACTTCGGACTATGCGAAGGAACGCGTACTTTGGGGTTGCGATCATGATGGTCGTTTTCCTTCATGCCGCAAGGCTGGCGATGGTCACCTTCGATCCTTTCCTTTCGTCGCGTCCCCTGGTCAGGGCGCTGGATCAATGCCCGCGGGGAGAGCTGATTGTCGATCATCACTACTTCTGGTACTCGTCGGTCTTTTTCTACACCGACAGGACAGCCTTGCTGCTCAACGGCCGGTTCTTTGGCATGGTTTACGGTTCCTATGCGCCGACATCCGCGAACCCATTCATCGATAGTGCCCAGTTGCAGCATCTTTGGCAGACGCCAGCCAGGTACTACCTCTTTGCCAAGGCCACACAACTCGACGATCTTGCGTCCCTGGTTGGCAGGGATCAGCTGATCACCGTGAACACGAGCGGCGGTAAGTTGCTGCTCACGAATCATCCCCTTTGAGGCGAAACTGAACCCTTCGTGGAGCAGATGAGGGCGTGGAAATTGGTAACTATTTTATTTACAATGAATTCGAGGCGGCTTTCAGGCAACATCGGTTGAGGTTGTGCTGCTTGAACGAAAAGTGAAGCAAACAGGGAGAAGACCGGGTGAGATCGAGAAGCATCTCTTATGAAAAACGCGCATCTGTGAGAGAAGAACGTCTATGGAAATCTGGGCGAGCAGTCGTTTCTGCGCCGTTGCGGTCCATATTCGCGGCAAACTCGTCTATGTGCACGTGGGTACCTCAAATTGACATTTGTTTGGAGACAACATGAGAATTGTCATTCTTGGCGGCGATGGCTATTGTGGCTGGGCAACCGCCCTTTATCTTTCAAGCAAGGGACACTCGATCGCGATTGTCGACAACTTCTCGCGGCGGCTGTGGGACTTTGAGCTGGGCGTGCAGACACTCACGCCCATTCGACCACTTCCTGAGCGGTTGTCGGTCTGGCAACAACTGACGGGTAGATCGATGACGTCGTATGTGGGTGACGTGTGCGATTTCGAGTTCCTGCGCTCCATGATTACCAGCTTCCAGCCGGAAGCGGTTGTGCACTTTGCCGAACAGCGTTCCGCACCCTACTCGATGATCGACCAGAAGCGCGCTGTGTTTACCCAGGTGAACAACGTGGTCGGCACACTGAATTTGCTTTTTGCCATTCACGAACTGGCGCCGGATTGTCACATCGTCAAGCTGGGAACAATGGGGGAATACGGCACGCCGAACATTGACATCGAGGAGGGCTTCCTCGCGATCGAGCACAACGGCCGCCGCGACACGCTTCCTTTTCCCAAGCAGCCGGGCTCTTTTTATCACCTCTCCAAGGTGCATGACAGTCACAACATCATGTTTGCCTGCAAGGTCTGGGGATTGCGCGCCACCGATCTGAATCAGGGCGTGGTCTACGGTACGATCACCGATGAAGTTCAGATGGATGAGGCATTGATCAACCGCTTCGACTACGACGATGTCTTCGGCACCGTCCTGAACCGGTTCTGCGCCCAGGCTGCAATCGGCACTCCGCTCACCGTGTATGGAAAGGGCGGACAGACGCGGGGCTTTCTCGATATTCGCGACACGGTGCGATGTATTGAACTGGTCTGTCTTAATCCGGCCGATCGCGGGGAGTTCCGGGTGTTTAATCAATTCACTGAGCAGTTCTCGGTGCTGGACCTGGCCAAGCTAATCCAGATGGTCGCCAGGGAGATGGACCTCAAAGTGGAGATCGATCATCTGCCCGATCCACGCGTGGAGGCCGAAACACATTACTACAACGCCAAGCACTCCAAGTTATCCGATCTGGGCTTGGAACCGCATTTGCTTTCCGACTCGCTTGTGAATTCGCTCATCGAGGTCGCTGTTCGTTACCGCAATCGAATCGATCCTGCGATGTTCGCTCCCCAGGTTAATTGGCGGGCAGGGAAAAATGAACGACGCACGGTCAGTTCCATGCAGCCTGCATTGTCGATTGTGGAAGAGCCGTAGGGAACCTCTGCTTAAGTTCAAGGTCCTCGCCAACCTTCCCTCGGGGGCTAAAGCCCGGATTCATTTTGCTGCATTCGCGGCACGGCTGAAGCCGTGCCCTTTCAAAACATCAACTTATTCAGAGGTTCCCGAGGGCGATTTACGCGGTCTTTGTCTATATCGGAACAGCGGGAGCCGCCCCGGCAGGAACCAGCTCTCCATTCACGATCAAATAATCCTGTCCGCGCCAACGTATCGATCTCCGCGCGAAGCTCACCAGCCAGATGAGGCTGGCCATCGCGTCCCATACGGGGATGAGTACAAGCTTGGGCCACACCCCTGGCTGTTTGAGCCCCAGCGAGCCTACCAGCAATGTCAAGACAGATCGAACCAGGAAATACCCCCCAAGATACACAGCAATGACAGCAGCCTTGGGGTCGATTGCGACTGCCAGCAGAGACCACGGCAGCCCCAGCGTAAAAATCAGGCCTACATGTCCCCAGGGGCGCAAGTGACGCATCACGGTGATCCAGCGCAGACGCTTGAAGAAGAGCTCGCGCAAGGATTCGTAATCCGGGACCGTTGCGATAGCGTAGGGCAGAAGTACAACTTCATGTCCTCGTTCTTCGATCAGGCGCCCGACCATTAAATCGTCCGCCGGCTGGTTCTCGATGGAGGCATAGCCGCCGAACTCCTGCAGATTCCTGCGCGTTGTACAAATGGTCGGACCGAGAGCGAACTTCATTCCATCCAACTGCTTGGCGACCAGAATACCGGGGTAGAAATCGGACAGCATCCCCACGTCCTGCAATCGTTGCACCAGGGTCGTTTCTCTGGTGGGAACATAAAAGCAAGTCACCGCGCCTGTTCCGGCATCTGCCAGCGGGGCAACCAGCCGCCGCAGGTATGTCGGTTCAACACGCACATCGCTGTCACTGATCACCAAATGCTCGTAGGATGCTTCTTCGACGAGCCTGGCCAGCTTGGCGACTTTATCGTTGGTAGCTTGACGTCCAGAGCCGATCACAATGCGAATTTGCGTTTCGGGAAAGTCGGCCTTCAACTGCCGCAGCACCGGCAGTGCGGGATCGCTCGAGTCCCCGACGCAGAACAGGATCTCGTAGTTTGGATAATCCTGCCGGCAAAAGCTGGCAAAGTTCTCGTAGGCTTCCGGATCCAGTCCTCGTACCGGCTTGAGATTGCTGATGGGGGGCAGAAATTCCTTGGCTTGCGGCCTCCTGGCAAGAAAGAACCGCAGGCAGCTGAAAATCGCAATACCGTAGTAGATGAACGGTATTGCCGCTATGCCGAGGAGAGCCATTCGCATTGTGGAAATTATCGCCATGGGAACACACAATGAACAACGCCGAGAAGAAACTCTATCACATGGCGATCTCAACGGTGCGCGATTTTCGGGAGCTATGGACGGGAAATGAATTCTTCGTCATCTGTTGCAAGGCCCCGGCCAGGAATCCTGCTTGAAGACCAGTCCGGACGACAGCAATTCTATACAATGAAGGCGTGCCTACAGAACTCATTGGCAAGGGATCTCGATGGGGAGCGGCGCACAAGCCGCTGCGACTGAAAACCTTTCTGATGATCCTGGTCATGGTGATCACCGGCCCGCTGGGCAACGTCTTTCTCGGCAAGGGAATGAAGCATATCGGCACGCAGGCAGTGTGGCCAATCGCGCAGGGGCTTCACGCCGGGATGATGATTTTCACGTCCATATCCATTTGGTTGGGGATTTCGTCTCTGCTGGCGTTTTTTATTTCGTACATGCTGGTGCTTTCCTGGGCGGACTATAGTTTCGTACAGCCTGCGTCGTCGCTTGCGTATGGCGTGGTGGCGTTGCTTGGTTATTTGATCCTGGGTGAGAGAGTTTCCCCCTTGCGATGGGCGGGCATCGCGATTATCTGTCTGGGCGTGTTCGTGGTAAGCCATACCGCACCCCGGACCACCAATTCTGAAACTGCGGAGCGAGATTAAGTTGCGGGACCTCATTCTCTTTACGATGATCGTGGTGGCAGGAACCGGAGGGGAGCTCTGCGTGTCGCGAGCGATGAAGAGCGTTGGTGAGCCAACCAGCTTCCATCCAGCTGAGATTGTCAAGGTGGTCTTGCGGGCGCTTCGCCAGCCCTGGATGTGGGCAGGGATAAGCATGATGGCGCTGGCGTTCTTCGCACTTCTCGGCGCGCTTTCGTTGTACAACGTCAGCTTTGTCGTTCCGGTGACGGCGCTGAGCTACGTTGCCGGGGCACTGGGAGGGGTGGTCTTTCTGCATGAACGAGTCAGTTCCCGGCGATGGATTGGCGTTCTGCTGGTGGCAATCGGTGTGACGCTTGTCTTGTTTGGCAAGAGCTGAATCCCATCCTGCGGCCGATGGGAAAAAAGTGGTACCCACGTTCATGTTTCAGTGAAGAATTTCCAGTCGAGATGTTCGTGGAAGTGCTGGAATCGTGCCGTTTCGGCTTACGGTTCCAATTGGGTCAAAATCGGCCGCGTTTTTTTGACAGCCGGCCTCGTCCCGGGGCGAACTCAGCCGTAGTTTCAAAGTATGGCCGTCTTATCTGTCGATCTCGCTTACCGCAGCTGGTCCGATTTGGGAATCGTGATCCTGGATCGCGCGCAAGTCTCGCATTCCTCTGGCCTTGCCGACCCGGACGCAGGTTTTCCGCAACCACTCGAACTAACCGGCGCCGATCGGAATCAACCGTCCGACGGCCCCATCGCCTGCGAGATCATTCCCTTTTCGTCTCCCGGCGGCGAGCCCGGTCCCGTGGACGCGAATATTCTCGCCGGCCGGATTAACCACCTATGCAACATGCGCAACATCCGCGTGATCATGCTGGACGGCCCGCAGGCCTGGAAGTCTGGCTCGAACGGACTGGAACACTCCCGGGTGAGCGAGCGGCAATTGAATACTGCAGCCAAAACCGGCCTGCCGGGCATGGTCAAGCCGGTCACTTACCGGGCCTTCGCGGAGTTCTGTCTGGATGTGTACGACGCGCTGTGCCGGCGCGGCTGGCGGCGGCTGGACACCGTTTCCCAGCCCGGCACAGGGCAGGATCGCGTGCTGGTGGAGAGTTATCCGCACGCCGCCTGGAAGTCGCTGGGATTAAAGCCGCTGCCCGCGAAACGGCGGAGCAAAATCAGCGACCTGGCGCGGGCTTATGGCGCTCTGCGCTCGATCATCCCCATCACCACCAACCGGCCGCCCAACCACGATCAGCTTCAGGCCATTGTGGGCGGACTGCCGGGGCTGGCTCTGGAGGAGCGCAACAGCGCCTGCACACACATCGTGGGCAACCCGCCGCGACGCGAGGACGGCCACTGGCGCGAGGGGTTCATTGTTCTGCCTTTGCCGCCGCGGCGCCCGGTCAACATGGCCTGGCTCAATGGTATGCGCTGGCTGGAGTGAATGGCGGTCGCGCCGCGACAGCCAATGGCGCGGCGGGAATTAGATGCGGTGACTGGTGAATCAAGCCGGGGAGGAAAAGTCGCCCCGTAAGAACATGCCCCAGGGGCTAAAGCCCCATTTTTAGCGCTCTCCAGCGTCAGGGCTGAAGCCCTGACCTACCCAGATGCGTGCATACGCGATGCACCAGCCAGTGCTTAGAGGCGGGCTCCGCCGGCGGCCTGGATGGTTTGTCCATTCACCCAGACGGAATCGTCGGAGGCCAGGAAAGCGGCGATGCTGGCGATGTCGCCGGGCTGGCCGATGCGACCGAGCGGAGTGTCCGCTTCAGTCTTCTTCTGGAAGTCGCTGCCGATGAAGCCGGCCGCATGCACGCCTTCCGTCTCAACCATGCCGGGGTTCAGGGAGTTGACGCGAATCCTGCGCGGGCCGAGCTCCTGAGAGAGCGCTCCGGTAATGGAATCGACCGCACCCTTGGTTGCGCTGTATACCGAAGCTGTGGGCAGGCCGCCGGCAGCGACGGAGCCAATGTTGATGATGCTGCCGCCGTCAGGACTGAAGTTGGCCAGCGCGGCCTGCGTGGTCAGGAGCAGTCCCAGCACGTTCACGTTGAACTGCTTGTGGAAGTGCTCCGCAGTGACGCCTTCGATGGGGCTGAAATCGTAGACGCCGGCGTTGTTGACCAGCGTGGTGATCGGGCCCAGTTCGCAAGCGACCTTCTGAACCAAAGGCCCGATGGACTCCGTATCGGCGAGGTTGGCTTGTACGGCGATGGCCTTGCCGCCAGCGGCCTTGATCTCGGCCACGACCTTGTCTGCGCCGGCCTTGCTGCCGGAGTAATTGACGGCCACGGCCGCGCCGCGCGCCGCCAACTCAAGCGCGATGGCCGCGCCGATGCCCTTGGATGCGCCGGTGACCAGCGCCACTTTTCCGTGAAGATTCTTTCCCTGAATGTTGCTCATTTTCCGCTCTCCGGTCAATCTGTCATCACTTCGACATTTCGACAACTATCGAATTGATTATCGAAACGGGAAATGGATTCAAGAGGTCTGTGAAAATCTTTTTTGGGTCGGATTCAGCGCTGGGGGCAGTGGTCGGTGTCGAGGGCGGAGAGAATGGCGATGAGGCCCTGCATGACTCCCGAGCGCAGGGTGAGGAAGTGGAATTTGCCCTCGCGGCGAACCTGGATGAGGCCGGCGGTTTCGAGTTCCTTGACGTGGTGGGAGAGCGTGGCGGCGGAGATGGGCAGGGCGGCGCGGGCTTCAGCGCAGCCCAGCGGACAGCCGGCCCTGGCGATGCGCTGGAGCAGTTCGAAGCGGCGCGGATCGGCCAGCGCCTTGAGGATGGCGGTGCGGCGGGCGCCGGAGAGGCGGAGGGGTTTGGCGACGGGCTCCAAGAGGGTTTCCTGCATTTTGACTCCGGTTATTGGATGTTATCGCAGCGTAATCGACACTTTTCGAGCAAAAGCGGGGGTAAATTCGGGGTTGCTGTTAACCGAAAAGTACCCAGGGTCAGTTGCTCAAGGATTTGATTCGGTTAGGGCAGCCGAAGGCTTGAGAGCGGTTTGGGGCCGAGCCACTGTCTGTCAAGACGGAAAATTTTGATGCAATAGTAACTAAAGAGGGTCCGTCGTCCGCCGGACTGCATCAAAGTGAACAGTTTTTCCCGGAGCGCTTATCGTAGGTTCGAGCAATGAGTATGGATTTCGTGTCCGCCGGAGCCGCGCCTGAAGCCCAGGCAGAGACGGAAACGGCTGCGCGAGCAAGGATTCTGTTGGTGGACGATGACGAGATGATGCGAGTCTTGCTGACCCAAGTGCTGGAGGCCAGCCAGTTTCACGTGACAACAGCGGCAAGTGTTTCAGAGGCTATTCACCTCATCGACACGCAGCTGTTCGATGCGCTGATCTCCGATTTGCACATGCCCGGAGCGGGCGATGGGTTCACGGTCATCAGCACCATGCGTCATAAGCACCCCAACGCTGTTACTTTGCTGTTTACCGGGTATCCCGCTTTAAAAGAGGCCATGGACGCGATCCTGCTGCAGGCGGACGAAGTCCTGGTGAAGCCGATGCCCCCCGGAGATTTGGTTGCGGTGGTACGCGAGAGGCTGGCCAAGCGCGGGTCGCGGCGCGAAACAAACAAAGAGCGCGTGGCTTCAATCCTGGAGCGTGACGCTGAGGCCACCATCGCCAATTGGCTCTACCGCGTTGAACGCGACAAGGAGCTGACGCGCATCGCTCTCAGCGATGAGCAACGCACGGGACACCTGCCGCAGCTGATTCGGGAGCTTGTTGAGCGATTGCGCGTGCCGCGTGGCCTGGGGACAAACCAGGCGTCTGAGGCAGCCGTGAAGCACGGCCTGGTTCGCCGCGCGCAGGGCTATTCCATTCCGATGATTATCGAGGAATCGCGCATGCTGCAGGTGAGTTTGTTCCACACTCTGCAGATAAATCTGAACAGGGTGGATTTCAGCCTGCTGCTGACGGATGTAATGACCATCGCGGATGAAGTGGACTTGCAACTGAAACAGACGATCGTAAGCTTCACGGGCGCCGCGGCCAGCCTTGCGGCATAGATTTGAGCCGCGCGTGGAGAACAGTCCGCGGCTAAAGCCGGTTTTAAGATGTGGATGCTTTTCAGGGGCCTGAAGGCCCCTGCTCCCTCCGCCGCCCTTTCGCTGACTCCGCCGCCCTTTCGAGCCAATGCCTGAAGGCCCTTCTCCCTCCGCCGCCCTTCGTAACCAATGCCTGAAGGCTGATGCACCCTCTGGATGGAGAAGACTTGCGGTGGTGCTCAATGGGCGACTGTCGGGAGGATTTGTGCAGGCTTGCTGGCGACGGCCAGAAGGGTTTGAAACTGCGGGGTCTCGGGTTCTTTGTGGACGATCGAAGTTTGAATTTCGGTCAGTCCGGCTTTTTCCAGCATGGTCTCCAACTCCGTTTCGGTGAAGCCCAGCCACTCGTCGGCGTAGAGCTCTCTTGCTTCCTCAAACCGATGTTTGACCAGGTCGAGGATGACGATGCGGCCGCCGGGGACCAGGATTCTGGCAGCCTCCTCGACGGCGCGGTCGGGATGCAGGGCGTGGTGCAGCGATTGCGAGAAGAAGACCAGGTCGACGGAACGGGCGTCGATGGGAATCTCTTCCATG
>PMOF01000159.1:1472-3481 GCA_003162495.1 Acidobacteriaceae bacterium | reverse complement strand
TGTGGATGCGACGGCCGCCGCAGAGATCGCAGCCTGTTTCAGAAAATCGCGACGTTCCATGGTCTGACTCCTTGAGTGGAATGAGACGATCGACGTTCAAGGTCATTCTTTCATACCGCCGCGGAACTGGGATCGATCCGGCCCCTGCTCAAAATTGCGCGATAAAAAACGCAAACAGCGTCAGCACCAGCACCACCGACCCAACCGAGATGCGCCGGCGCACGGTGAACAGTTCCCGGGGCGACCCGATCCGCGGAACCAGCGGCGCGGCGAACAGAAATCCGCACGCGCAACCGCCCATGTGCGCCATGTTGTCGATGTGGACAATGGAACCCGGAATCGCCGTGGCCAGTCCAATCACCAGGTTGAGAGCGGCGAAGTAAATCACAGAACGCCGCAGCTTTTTCAATTCCAGTGGCGGCACCGGCAGTCGCGGCGATTTGAGCAGCACAATCAACAATCCGGCGAGCCCAAACACCGCCCCCGATGCGCCCGCTCCCACCGGGCCAAACAGGCCATCGGTGACCGCTCCGGGATTGTAGTACCACAACCGGCTCACAAAGGTTGACAGCAGGTTTCCCGCCGCGCCGGTAAGAACATATGCCGCCAGCACTCCCGCCGAGCCCAGCAGAGGCTCGGCCAGCAGACCCAGGTTCCACAGGCACCACATGTTCGTAGCCAGGTGGATGATGCCCACGTGGACAAACATCGCAGTCACAATGCGCCACCATTGTCCGTCGATCAGCACCGCTCCGGCGTTGTTCGCGCCCCAATGCAGCAGGTCTTCCGGCGACGGGCTCAGAAAGCTCACGTGATTGGCCAGCATAGCCAGATAAACGGCGCAGTTGATGCCCACCAGCAGATACGTGGCCGGCGCGGACGCCCAGGACGGACGCACACGGCGAACCCGCTCCGGCGGCGACATCCTACCAATCTCTGGGGGCAGAATTTGTGGATCAGGATCAGGGGAATAGCTTCCCATGCTCTAACTTTAATGCATTTTCCAGATCTCCGCCGCGTCATTATGGGACGGCGAGCGGCTCGCAACTCGAGCTCCCTCCCGGCATCGAATCCTGACGCCCCCCTGCGTTGTAGTCTGGAACTTGGTATTCGCCTTCCCCCAACCTGCAATCCTCGGGGGCGCTGTGAAACCTCAAGAAGGAGTGCGACCGTGAGTTCAGACGCTAGCCCAGCAAAGCGGATCAGCCGAGCCCTGCTCAGCGTGACCGACAAGACCGGCCTGGTCGAATTTGCCCAGGTCCTGGCCGGCTTTGGCGTGGAGCTGATCTCTACCGGCGGAACCGCCCGCGCTCTGCGTGAGGCCGGCCTCCAAGTCAAAGACATCAGCGACCTCACCGGCTTCCCTGAAATGCTCGATGGCCGCGTCAAAACACTGCACCCCCGCGTCCATGGCGGCCTTCTTTACATTCGTGGCAACGCCGAGCACGAGGCCGCCGTCGCCGCCCACGGCATCGAGCCCATCGACATGGTTGTGGTCAACCTCTACGCCTTTGAGAAAACCGCCGCCCAGCCTGCGGTCGCCTTCGGCCACCTCATCGAAAACATCGACATCGGCGGCCCCTCCATGGTTCGTTCCGCGGCCAAGAACTTTGAAGATGTAGCCATCGTCACCAGCCCCGCCGACTATCCCACGCTTATCGAAGAAATGAAAAGCGCCAACGGCGCCGCCCTCAGTCGCGAAACCCGCTGGCGCCTTGCCAAACAGGCCTTTTCGCTCACCGCCGCCTACGACACTGCCATCGCCAACACGCTCGACACCATCGAAGACGCCGCAGCGCCGCAAGTGCTGCCCGACCAACCCATCGCGCCGCAGGAGTCTGCCGCACCGCAGGTGCCTGCCGCAACGCAGNNCCGCAACGCAGGTGCCTGCCGCACAGCAGGTGCTGCCCGCCGTGCTGCGCATCAACCTTCCTCTCGCCCACTCGCTGCGTTATGGCGAAAACCCCCACCAGCGAGCTGCCCTTTATTCCGATGGCACGGGGCTGGGG
>PMOF01000159.1:0-1452 GCA_003162495.1 Acidobacteriaceae bacterium | reverse complement strand
GCCTGCTGGGAGCTGGCTCAGGAACTGAGCGAGGGAGAGTTCAGCCCGCCAGCCGTCGTCATCGTCAAGCACACCAATCCCTGCGGCGTGGCCACCGGTGCAACTGTCCTTGAAGCCTTTCAGAAAGCCCTGGCCTGCGACCCGGTCTCGGCATTCGGCGGCGTCATCGGCATCAACCGCCCCGTCGACGCCGAAGCCGCATCGGAGATCGCCAAGCTCTTCGTAGAAGCAATCGCCGCTCCCGCATTCACCCCTGAGGCCCGCCAGCGCTTCGCCGCCAAGAAGAACCTCCGCCTCGTTGAGGTCCGAACTGAAGCCAACGCTGCTCCGCCCAAGCCCGTCCTCAAACACATCTCCGGCGGCCTGCTCCTTCAGGACGCTGACACCGCCCGCATCACAGAATCCGAGCTGAAAGTGGTCACCTGGCGTCCCCCCACCGCGGACGAGCTCCGCGGCCTGCTCTTCGCCTGGCGCGTTTGCAAACATGTAAAATCCAACGCCATTGTCTATGCCCGCGCCCAGGCCGAATTCGCCCAGACCCTCGGCATCGGCGCCGGCCAGATGAGCCGCGTCGACGCAGCCCGCTTCGGCGCCATGAAAGCCGTCCTCCCGCTGGCTGGCTCCGTCGCCGCCTCTGACGCCTTCTTTCCCTTCCCCGACGGCCTTGAAGCCGTGTCCAAGGCCGGCGCCACCGCCGTCATCCAGCCCGGCGGCTCCGTCAAAGACCAGGACGTCATCGACGCCGCCGACCGCCTCAGCCTCGCCATGGTCTTCACCGGCATCCGCCACTTCCGCCATTAAGCATCAGCCCCTGAGGGATCGCTTTGAAGGGTACGGGCTTCAGCCCGTACATTAAGTGAACAGAAACGAGCGGGGCTTCAGCCCCTGAGGCTCAGATATCGCGGCTTTCAATGCTTTTCAACTAACTCCTAATCACACACACTGGCAAAACCGCCCCGCCCCGGTACCAAAATCCGTTCGATTTTCGCGAATATCCGGCAGTCCCCCGCCCTTTTGCGACTAATCGCAGGTAAAATCGTCTAGACAGTAGGCAGAGTTCGCTGTCAACATCTGCCCGCCTTCGGTATCTCAATAAATGATGAAAACAAACACTCGTCGCGTTGACCTCCGGCTTTTCACCTTCGCCGCATCCGCCGCCCTGCTGTGTGCCATGCCCGTTCTGGCCCAAACTGCGCCTCAGGTCACGCCTGCCAATTCCCCACCTGACACCGCCGCGCCCGCCACACCCAGCCAGACTCCCGCCAGCCCCGCCCAGCCCGCGCCCAAAGCAAGTGCCGCCGCTGTGCAGCCGCCTGACCGCGCCTCGTCCTATTACCATCTCGCGCTGGCCAATACCTACGAGGAAGAGGCAGTCGAATTAGGCAAGCCGGAACTGGTCACCCGCGCCGTCGAGGAGTACAAGCTTGCGCTCAATGCCGACCCCGGCTCTCC
>PMOF01000312.1 GCA_003162495.1 Acidobacteriaceae bacterium | reverse complement strand
TATTCCAATTTATTGATGGGAGAGTTCACCGTTGCCAATGGACGCGGGAAAAGCTTTGCCGTTGCCTTGAACGACATCTTTACCGGAACGAATCTCGTCATCGCCATGATTTCCGCGCTGATCGGCTATGTGGTGTTTGAACACCTGCGAAAAAGGATTTAGCGGCGGCCGGCTTTGTGGCTATATCCGGGGAGCCTTGACCCCGCCCAACGCTCTTCCGTATGCTGCGATAGTTTCCGCGCCGTGGATGGTTCCCGCATCCTACCCGCTTGAGGGAGAGCCCGCATGAGCACGATTTCCCCGGTCGCAACTTCCACCGGGTCAGCCGCCGCCCAGCCCTTTCTGGTCCGCCGCGCCGCAGTCCTGGGCGCGGGAACCATGGGTTCTCGCATCGCCGCCCACCTGGCCAACGCCGGCATCCCGGTGCTGCTGCTCGATCTGGCTCCCAAAGATAAAGGGGCGAAGCCCTTGGCGCTGGCGGCGCTTGAGGCTCTGGGCAAGTCCAAGCCGGCTGCCTTCTATGAGCCATCGCTGGCGGTGCTCATCACGCCCGGCAACTTTGACGACGACCTGCCCAAACTGGCCCAGTGCGATTGGGTGGTCGAGGCGGTCGCCGAAAATCTGGCCATCAAGACCGCCCTTCTGGCCCGCGTCGTGCCCCATCTCGCGCCGCATGCCGTGCTCACTACCAATACGTCCGGCCTTCCGGTCAAGCAGATCGCCGCCGGCCTCTCCGCGCGCAAAGACCGTTTCTTCGGTACGCACTTTTTTAACCCGCCGCGCTACATGCGCCTGCTGGAAATCATTCCTACGGCCGAGACCGATCCCGCCGTGGTCGCCGCGTTTGCCGCTTTCGCTGATCGTACGCTCGGCAAGCAGGTCGTCTTCGCCAACGACACGCCCAACTTCATCGCCAACCGCATCGGTGTCGCGGTGATGTTCAACGCAGCCACACTGATGCTGCAGCAAAAGGTGAGCATTGAAGAAGTCGACACGCTGACCGGCTCGGCGCTGGGCTGGCCGCGCACCGGCACCTTCCGGCTTGCCGACATGGTGGGCATCGACATCCTGGCTCATGTGGCCGCGAATTTTCCCCAGGGCGTCACGCAGGGCGGCTTCTCTTCCGTGCTGGAGGAGATGATGAAGCGCGGCTGGCTGGGCGACAAAGCTGGGCAGGGATTCTACAAGAAGAGTCGCGGCGCAGACGGCAAAGATCAGCGCCTGGTTCTCGACCTCACCACCTTCGACTACCGCCCTTCCGCAAAGCCCGCTCTCCCTGCACTCGAAATGGCAAAAAACGCCGCCAGCCTGCCGGAGCGACTGAAAATCCTGCTGGCCAACGATCCGGCCAAAGACAAGGCAGCCGCCTTTTTGTGGCCCTTTCTAGCCTCGTTGTGGAACTTTGCCGCGGACCGCATTGGCGAAGTGGCGGGTAGCGCGGCCTCGATCGACCAGGCCTTGCGCGCAGGGTTCAACTGGGAACTGGGTCCGTTTGAAATGTGGGATGCGGCCGGCGTGGCCTCCACGGTTGCCCGCATGAAGACGCTCGATTTGCCGGTCAGCCCGCGCGTCGAAGCTCTTCTCGCCGCCGGCCAGGCGTCCTGGTACACAAAGGATGGGAAAGACGGCTCGGAAGCCTGTTTTCAACCGGAAACCGGTAAGCTTGAAACCGTTCCTGCGGTTGCGGGTCACGCCCGCATTGCGGATTTCCGGCGTTCGAATGGCGTGATCCGCTCCAACGCGGGCGCTTCGCTGATCGATCTGGGCGACGGCATCGGTTGCATCGAACTGCACTCGCTTAAGAACGCTATCGGCGGCGACGTGCTGGCGTTGAACACCGCGGTGCTCAATCCCGGTTCCGACGCGGTGCGCGACTTTGCGGGATTCGTGATTTCCAGCGACCGGGAAAACTTCTCCGTGGGCGCCAACCTGATGCAGTTGCTTCTGGCTGCGCAAGAAGGCGAATGGGACGAGTTGGCTGGCGTGATCTACGGCTTCCAGCAGATGACGGCAGCTATCAAATTTTGTCCCCGCCCGGTGGTGGCGGCACCGTTTGGCTTGACCCTTGGCGGAGGCGCGGAGATTTGCCTGCACGCCGCCCGGCGCCAGCCGCACGCCGAGCTATATATTGGCCTGGTCGAGGCCGGCGTCGGCCTGATTCCTGCCGGAGGGGGAACCAAAGAGATGGTCTTGCGCGCCGTGGACGCCGCCGCCGCACTGGCGCCGCCCGACCCGCGCGATCCGCCTTCGCGCTTTGCGCAATCGGCGGAGATGGCCACCGCACTGCGCTGCGTGTTTGAAATCATCGCACTGGCCAAGGTTTCCACTTCGGCGGCGGAGGCGCGGCCGCTGGGCCTGCTGCTGCCCGCCGATCGCGTCACCATGAATCGCGAACGCCAGTTGCTCGACGCCAAGGCGCAGGTTGCGGCGCTGGCTGAGGCGGGCTATATCGCTCCGCAGCCGCGCGCAAATATTCCCGCGCCCGGGATGGCGGCTCTGGCCACGCTCGAGACCGGCATTTTTCTGATGGGCGAGGCCGGCTACGCCTCGGAGCACGACCAGAAAGTGGCGCGATGGGCGGCCTATATCCTGGCAGGCGGTCGAGTGACGGCGGGTTCACTGGTCAGTGAGCAGTACCTGCTGGATCTCGAGCGGGAGGCGTTTCTATCCCTGGCGGGCGAACGGAAAACGCAGGAACGGATTGCCTTTACCTTGAAAACCGGCAAACCGTTGCGGAATTGAGCTTGAAGCAGAAGTGCCCAAGGACGATTACTGAAATGGCCTTGAGTGAAGGGTACGGGCTTCAGCCTATACATTGAAGGCCGAATCAGGCCTGGGCTTCAGCCCTTGAGGGATTGCATTCTCCATGGTTTGCGCTGGCCACAGAAAGAGCAGTTGGCTGCTGAGCGGCTTTCTTCTGTCCTGCGCCCCTCTTCCAGCCCAAGTCCCCGCGCCGCTCACCGAATCCGGCCAGACCCTCATCGCGGGCCGCTCGACCCCTTACCTCATCCACCATTTGCCGGTCAGCTCATTTCCCGATCTTCCAGAGGTGATTCAAGCCCAGCTCAACCGGCGCGGCTGCCTGATTCCGCAGACTTATGAAGCCCACCACCCGGAAAACGTAGTCCACGCCAGCCTGGAGCGCGCCGGCTCCTCCGACTGGGCCATCCTTTGCTCGGCGCAGGGAACCGTCTCGCTTCTGGTGTTTTTTGCCGGCCATTCGGCGCAGCCGGCGGTTCTGGCATCAGCGCCTGAGACCCAGCGGCTGCAACTCCACGACGCGAGCGGTGCTCTCGGCTTCAACTGGGGCATTGATCCGGCATCGCCCGAGCAGGTTCATGAAGCCCAGGCCAGCATGGTGCCGCGGCCGCCGCTCCTCGACCACGACGCCCTGGCCGATTCCCTCGTCGACCATCGCGCCGTCTATCATTTCTATGCGAAGGGCGTCTGGACCCTGCTCGATACCCCAAATTAACCCGCTGATTCGGCGCAAGGAGGCAGGCGCGTTTGACCAACTTCGCCGGCTGCTGCGCATCATTGATCGTTCTGGGTCATCCTATCGTGCTGGATCATCTGACTCTTTAAGGAGCACCTCTCATGCCGGAAGCCGTTCTCGTCAGTGCCGTTCGCACCCCCGTTGGCCGCGCCCCCAAGGGCGCGCTCTCGACCACCCGGCCCGACGATATGGCCGCAACCGTAATCGGCGCAGCGATTGATCTGACGGCGGGGCTGAATCGAGAGGAGATCGACGACGTGATCCTGGGCTGCGCGCAGCCAGAGGGCGAGCAAGGCTGGGATGTGGCCCGCTGGGCCATTTTGCGCGCCGGCTTGCCGGTCGAGATTCCCGGCGTCACCGTCAACCGCCTCTGCGCCTCGGGCCTTGAAGCCATTGCCGTGGCCGATCAACGCATCCGCTCCGGCGGGGACCGCGTCGTCATTGCCGGCGGAGTCGAATCGATGAGCCTGCTCCCTTTCGGCGGCCTCAAGCCGAGCCCTAATCCGTGGATGGCCGAGCATTATCCGGCGGCGCTGCTCACCATGGGCCTGACCGCCGAGCGCGTCGCCCGCCACTACAAAGTTTCCCGCGAAGATCAAGACGCTTTCGCGCTCGCCAGCCACCAGAAAGCCCTGGCCGCGCAGGCCGCCGGCCGCTTTGCCGATGAACTGATCGAGGTGAAGATCGCGAGTTCGGTTCCAGGCGCGAAGGCCGGAAAACCGGCAGTCACGGAATCGATCTTCGCCGCCGACGAAGGACCGCGCGCGGACACTTCGGCTCAGGCGCTGGCTAAACTCAAACCTGCCTTCCATGCGCAGGGCAGCGTCACCGCCGGCAATTCTTCGCAGACTTCCGACGGAGCCGCCGCAGTGGTTCTGATGGAAGCCGGTCGTGCCAAGGAGCTGGGCATTCAACCGCTCGCCCGCCTGGTAGCCTACGCAACCGTCGGCTGCTTGCCTGAGGAGATGGGCATCGGCCCCATCACCGCCATTCCCAAGGCGCTCAAGCGCGCCGGACTCTCGCTCGCAGACATCGGCCTCATTGAGCTCAACGAAGCCTTTGCCGCGCAGTCGCTGGCCGTCATTCGTACGCTCGGTCTCGATCCGGAACGCATCAACGTGAGCGGCGGCGCGATTGCCCTGGGCCATCCCCTGGGCTGCACCGGCGCCAAGCTCACTGCCACGCTGCTCAACGAGATGCGCCGCCGCAATGTCCGCTACGGCATGGTCACCATGTGCGTCGGCGGCGGCATGGGCGCCGCGGGAATCTTCGAACGGCTCTAGCGTTTGCGCGATGTTGAATCGCTTTGAAAGGGCACGGCTTCAGCCGTGTCGAAGGAGCAGCAAGAGGATGCGGTTTTAGCTGCCGAGGGAACGCGGATTGGTCAATAAGAACCGTTCACCCCGCAAATAGAAAACCGCAAAAAGAAAAACGGCCAAAGTCGCCCTTGGCCGTTCTTGTGAACCTGTTCATCTTGCAACCTGCGCCTTGCTATGCCTTGGCAGTCGCCAGAGCCTTCAACCGCGCATTCAGCCGGCTCTTGTAGCGGGAGACGGTATTGTGGTGCAGCACGCCCTTCTGCACACTTTTATCGAGGGTGGAGACGGTCTCGCGATACTGCGCCTGGGCTTCCTTTACGTCGCCCTTGACGAGAGCTTCGCGCAGAGCCCGCAGGCTGGTGCGCACACGGCTGCGGTTGGCGCGGTTTACTTCGGTGCGGGTTACGGTCTGGCGGGCGCGCTTAAGCGCCGATACATGGTTTGCCATTGATCTTCCTTATCTCGGTTTGAAATACAGGGCCCGAAAAGCGGGCCTGAAAGGCGGGCTTTTAAATGCCGGCCAGAATGCAGGCCAAGCCGCATCCCTCGCAATTTCTAAGTCTACGGGAAACCGGGCAGCGGGTCAATCGGTTCCGCGGCCTGGTTGTGGGTCAGATTTGTCCGCTACCAGGCCGCGAGCGAAGGATATAGTGCGCAAGGCGATAGCGGAGCACGATCCGCAGGAGGAATTCCCGCTCAGATGCGCGCCACCTTCTTACGCCGCTTCTCCTCGTACATCGCATGGTCCGCTCTTGTCACCAATTCCTTGAGCGTTTCCGTTGAATGGTATTCAGACGTGACATGGCCGATGCTGAAACTCAGAGGATACCGTCGGCTCGCGGTCAAGCTTCGTTCTGCGGCGGCCGCCTGCAGGCGCATCGTTGCGATCTCAATTCCCACCCTGCTGAACTGACCTGCTACCACGAATTCGTCTCCGCCAAATCGTCCTTTTACATCCGCGTCGCGAAAGTTCTCAACCAGGAGTTCTCCCGTCTCAGCCAGCGACGCGGAGCCGACGTTGTGCCCCAGGCGGTCGTTTACTTGCTTTAGCCCGTCAAGATCGAGGAATAAGACTGAGAAGGGCAATTGCGCCCGCTGGGCCAGGCGCAGAGTCTGCTCAGCAAGAAGGTAGAAACCCCTCATATTGTAGAGACCGGTCAGATCGTCGCGCAGGGTCAGGTCATGAATTTCCTTCTCCATGTCGTTGATGCGCCAGCCAATAATCAGCAACAGGACCAGGGAGAGCGCGACCCCCAGCGAAGTCAGAATCGAGGCCGCGAAATGCGCGGGTATCAGTTGCTGGAAGGCAACCTGGGTTTCGCCAATCGCACGCAAAAACGGCCACGAAAGAAGAATGGGTGAAAACCCACGGGCAATTCTGCTGCCGATGCCGGCTCCAAGGAAAATGGAGAAAACTCCATATTCGCTCTGTCGAAGCACCACAACGACGTTCAGGAGCACCAGGCAGCAAAGAACCTGCGGTGAGATGAGATCGGCGGCCGTCAAGCCGAAAAGGCCCAGAGAGCCAAACAGGTCCTGAGCGGTCAGGATGAGCGTGAGAAGGCAGAGACAGGAGACCAATATGTCGGCGGCATGAACGGCAAATGCGCTGCCGCTGCGCACAAGAATCATGACCGCGGAGAGGAAAAGAAAGGCAGCCGCTGACTCTGGCGACAGGCTGCCCGCGGGGGAAGCCGCGTGTCCGCCTTCCAGAAAGGCATCCGGAAAGGCGGAAAAAGAAAAGAAATTCTCCACCAGAATGGCCGTGGCAAGGAGTGCCGGGATCAAGGCGGCGTAGCGACCGAGACTGAGGATCAGCCGCGGGTTTCCGTCTTCAGACATGATCAGGCTGAATGCGCATAACATTGAGATCAAAGCCATGGGAGCGCCCATGCCCGTCAAGATTGCAGGCAGATATTCGCCAACTTGATGGGAGAGCCACGCCGAAAGGGTGGCGCTCGAGATGAGCATCACGAGCACGAGGCAGGCCCTCTGAACGAAGAGGAACCTGCGCAGCCATGTAGGGTCCGGCTGGCCAGGAGGCAGGGATGGGGCAGGCAGGCGCATGACT
>PMOF01000133.1:18748-23676 GCA_003162495.1 Acidobacteriaceae bacterium | reverse complement strand
TGGACGCCCGCCGCGTCTCTTGCGCCGACCACCACCTCATCCCCATAGGCCAGGCCGGTCCCCAGAAACGCCGCCCCGGCCATCTCCAGCTCCCGCACCACAATCCGCAGCACCCGCTCCAGCACTTCTTCCTCGCGGATGGTCGAGTGCACCTGCCGCGAAGCCTCAAGCAGCGCCTGCAACCGCGCCACCTGCTGCTGCAGGTCGATCGTCTCGCTGTTTCCCGCTAGCTGAACCTCAGCCGCCATCCCGCCCGATCCTCCGTGGATTTCCCACTCTACCACGCCCATACCGGTGCTGGCGCACTGCTCGGACCCTCAATCCATGCGCTCTCAGGCTGTCGCGAAGCCAGATTTCCGGTGCGGGACACCAGGCTCTTCCCCAGCCCTCAAGCGCGTAAGTGTAAGCGGTAATGTCGTCTTCCCGGCCAAGTTTAACTGCCGCCTGCGCCATGGCCGCGGCTCCTGAACCACCGATTGCAAGCGTGCGCTCAAAGCCGAACAGCTCGCTCGACGCCGACGCACTTTGCACGGCAGGTCAGGTGCAAATGCCGCGCACCCGCCAAAAACACGCCAGCGCTACGCCGGGTGGCACTCGATCAGCGAAGTCGCCACCGCCGGAATCACCCGCGTCAGCGTAAATCCAGTCTCGGCCAGCAGCCGCCGGAAATCCGCCTGGCTGCGGTCGCGTCCGCCGATGACCAGCATCAGCAGATCGCCCAGCCCGGCTGGCCGCTCGTCGGAGTCAATCAGGCTCTCCATCAACAGCAGTGTCCCATCGGGGCGAATGGCCTTGCGCACATTGCCAAGAATCTTTACCGAGTCCTCGTCGCCCCAATCGTGAAGCACGCCCTTTAGCAGGTAGCAGTCGCCGCCCTCAGGAACGCTTTCAAAAAAGTTCCCGCCTACAATCTCCGCGCGTCCTGCCACGCCATTCTGCAGAATCGTCACGGCGCCAGCCACCACTGCCGGCAGATCGAACAGGACCCCCTTCAACTTTGGTGTGGCCACAAGCAGTTCGCGCAACAGCGCTCCCTGTCCGCCTCCCACATCCACCAGCCGCTTAAACCGCGAAAAATCATAAGCCTTCAGCAGCGCCGGCGCGGTCCACGCAATCCCCTGTGTCATCACCCGATTGAACAGCGCCGCGTCCTCCGCATGGTCGGCGAGATAATCAAAAAAACTCTGCCCGAACATCGCGTTGAACGACGGCTTCCCCGTGCGCACCGATTCCGCAAGCTCCCCCAGCGGCCGCCAAAGAAACGGCGCCGCCAAAAACATCCCGCCATCGCGCTGCGATTCAGGATGATCCTCGCGCAACACATCCCCAAACTCCGTGTTCTTGTATCGCCCGTCTTCCGTGCAGTCGAAAATCTCCAGGCTGGCCAGCGCCCGCAGCAGGCGTTCCAGCGTCTCTGGGTCCGCTCCGCATTCCGATGCCAGCTCCGCGGCTGTCTTTGGCCCGGCGGCAAGCAGATCGGGAATCCGCAACTCCACCGCTGCATGGATTCCCTGCGCCGCAATGATGCCTGGAAAAATGTATTCTAGTGGATTCATAGGCATTTTCTGTGCGTTCACTCTTTCCCGAAATTTAGAAGCTCAAAGTGCTCCACTCTACGATCTCATGTCCGGCCCGAGCTTCGGTCAATCCGTGAGTATATCCGTTCGCTGGCCGCCACGCTTCAGCCGCCAGCCACAGCCCGAATATTCCCGGACTCCAATATCCGCTTGCCATATCCCCGTTTCGCCACCGCCAGCACTCTCACGGCAACCTCCGGCCGCGTCTGGCCCTCACGCCAGCATACGCGGATAGCCCGCTGGTTTATTCTTCCATCGGATGCGCCACACTCTGTCCATAGCCATGATCGCGATGAACGAGGAGGCTAACCTGCCCCGCACCCTGGAGAGCGTGCGCTGGGCCGACGAAATCGTCCTCGTCGATTCCGGTTCCAAAGACCGCACCCTCGAAATCGCTCAATCTTTCGGCGCCAGGACCTCGTTCCACGCTTTCGGCGGCCACGGCGAACAGAAAAACGTTGCCCTCGATCTCTGCACCTCCGACTGGATTCTCCTCCTCGATGCAGACGAAGTGCTCACTCCCGCTCTGCAGGAAGAAATCCGCCAGTTGCTCGCCCGCGATGACGGAGACGATCCTCAGTTCAGGGCATATTGGATTCCACGACTCAACCTGATCCTGGGTCGCTGGATGCGCCATGGCGGCTACTATCCCGATCGCAAGCTGAGGCTTTTTCGCCGCGGCGCTGCTCGGCTCAGTGAAGGAGTCGGCCCGCACAGCACGCCGCAATTCCGCGGCGCCACCGGCACACTCCGGCAAAACATGCTCCACTACGCCTATCCCACTCTCAGCATCTATCTCGAGCACATGAATCGCTATAGCTCTGAGATAGCCCAGTTACTCTACAAGCAGGGCCGCACCAGCAAGTCTCTGCCCGCCTTCCTCTGGAATGCCGTAGCCAACCCGGCCGCGACGTTTATCTATAACTATTTTTTCCGCCTCGGCTTTCTCGACGGCCGTGAAGGGCTGCTGCTCCACCTCAACCACTCCGTCTACATTCATTGGAAGTTCATCAAAGCATGGCGTCTCGGCCAGGACAAGGAATAACTCCGCTCCTCAAAACCTGCGCCCACGCCCATGCGCAAACACAAGCAGGCGCAGTAACAGCAGCAGCACGGCAACCACCACGGCGCCTGCCACAAGCAGATTCTGTTTGCGCGACTTTGGTTTGGGAGTCATACATACCGGCCAGGCACGAAGGCCCTTCAGCGCGCGCCAAAGGGCCTTCAACCAACTTGCCTTCCAGATTACGCCGTGATGGTCCGCGTAGGTTTGGAGCCCCACAGCCCGTAGTAGGCGATGTAGAGGTAGCAAATCACCGGAAGGATGAACGAGTGCTGAATCCCCAATCTGTCTGCAAGCGCGCCAATCATTAAAGGAACCACTGCTCCGCCGACCACAGCACTCATGATCAACCCCGAACCTTTGCTGGTCATGGGTCCCAACCCGGCAATGCCCAGCGTAAAGATGTTGGGAAACATGACGGAGTTGAAGAAACCGCACAACACAAGCGTAGCGATGGCAACCTCTCCGCTGGTGAACATGGAGATGGTGATCAGCGCCGCAGCGGTAAAGCCAAAAATGCCCAGCAGCTTGCCGGCCTTGACCTTGGTCATGATTCCGGCGCCGAGCAGGCGGCCCACCAACGCGCCAAACCAGTAGAGCGACACCAGGAAGGACGCGGTCTTGGCGCTGCTCATGCCCTGGAGCTTGAAGTAGTTCACGGCAATGGAAGCCAAGCCCACTTCCACGCCGACATAGAAGAAGATGCCGAGCGCGCCCAGCACCGTGTGCTTGTAGCCCCAGATGCTCCGGCTCAGGATTGGATCGCCTTCCCTGGCGGGGCGGAAGGCCTGCGTCTGTTGCACGTGGGGCAAATGCATGAAGGCAACTGCCACGCCCAGCAGAAGCAGCGCCCCCGCGATCAAAAGGTAAGGCACACGCACCGTGTTTGCTACGCTCGCCTGCGAAGCCAGCTTGGCGGGGTCGGTAAGAATATATGCGCCGGCGACAATGGGCGCGATCGTCCCGCCGATGGAGTTGAAGGCCTGGGCCAGGTTCAAGCGTATGGAGGAGCTGCTCTCCGGTCCGAGGATTGATACATAAGGATTGGCCGAGGTCTGCAAGGCAGTAACGCCGGCCCCGACCACGAAGACCGCGGTAAGAAAGAGCGGGAAGCTGACCATCTTGGCCGCTGGCACAAAGAGCAGGCAGCCCACTACCTGGATGAACAGCGAAACCACCATCGTCCGCTTATATCCAATGGTCTCGATGAGCTTGGAGGTTGGCGACGAAAACACCAGATAGGCGAGGAAAAATGCCGACTCGGCGAGCATCGCCCATGCGTAGGGAAGAGTAAAGATCGCCCGCAAGTGTGGAACCAGAGCCATGTTCAGGTTGGTGATGAACCCGAAAATGAAGAAGAGCGCGGTCACCGTGATGAATGGAACCAGGTACCCGGGCGACGTAAGAGCCGACGATTCCTTTGGTTGAGCTGCCATAGAAGATTGTTCCCCGCTTCCTCAAAATTACCGCCCGGCAAGGGCGTTTTCTTGCGTCCCAAAACAGAATCGTTTGCAGGACTTCTGCCGCAGGCTTCCGCCAATCAGTTTCCACTGGTTGGGGAATCCGGCTTTTTTCAACCACACAACACTATACGGAATACCCTGCGATGGGGAAGGGATGGCCAAAATGGCTCAGCGGAGGGCCCCGCGGCCCGTCCACCATTCCCGTGTCCCCATGCAGCCCAAAATGCCGTATCCTCATACGTAAAGTCAGGAGACACCTGTGGCAACCGCAACCCTGAGCCCCGCCAAGCTGAAAAAGGTCCTGGCAGCCCTCGAAGGCAACTGGCAAGCCGAGATGGAGGGTCACCGCACCTATCTCGCCCTGGCCGAGCGCGATACGGAACCTGTCCGCGCGCAGGTGTTGCGCCATCTGGCCGGCGCCGAGTGGGAGCATGCCGAGTTGTGGGCCGGCCGCATCGCCGAGCTCGGCGGCCCTGAGCCGGTCTACTCCGGTAAACCCGGCGGAGAAGCCGACTCGCTCGCCAGCCGCGCCGGCGGCCTTCGCATGGCCCTCCGCCGCCTCGAAATTGACGAGAGCCGCGCTATCGCCGCCTACGGCGAGCAGCTCAAGACGCTTGGCGACGACGGATCCCTGGCAATCCTCGAACACGTCATCGAAGACGAAAAGGACCACTACCGCGAGCTTGGTTCGCTGCTGCGAGGCCACTACACGCCAACCCACGGCGCGTCCAAAATCGATCCTCAGTCCCTTCTTGATGAGTTGCTGGCCAAGCGCAACCAGGGCCGAAAGCAGCCGGGCGCCTGGATTGGCGACGCCATCTACGG
>PMOF01000133.1:479-18682 GCA_003162495.1 Acidobacteriaceae bacterium | reverse complement strand
CAGATGAACGGACCTGAAGCTCGCGAGCTGCTCTCGCTTTACTACCAGGTCAAAGGCGTGCCTGAAGACGATGCCGAACACATGGTCAACCACATTGCCAGCGACCCCGAACAGCTGCTCCGCGCCCTGTCGACCGAACGCCTCGGCCACTCCGAAGATGCGCTCTCTAACCCCATGGTCTCCGCCAGCTCCGGCGCGCTGTCCACAGCCGTCGGCGCGGCCATCCCCATCATCCCTTTCTTCTTCATGAGCGGCATTCAGGCCGTTATCGCCGCAGCCATCATTTCGCTTGCCGCCCACTTCGCCGTAGGCGCAGCCAAGTCCCTCATCACCGTCCGTTCCTGGTGGTCATCAGGCATCGAGATGACCGTCATCGGAGCCGTCGAGGGCGCCGTCACCTACGGCATCGGCATCTTGCTGGGCAAGGGAGGCGTGTAAAAAAGTTCACAGATTTGGGTGCCTATCCTTGTGCCGGGTGCCCCAAAGCCTGCCCTGAGCTGAGTCGAAGGGTCTCGCCTTTGAGAACTGGGAATCCACCAATCCCCTCTGTCAGACCAGTTTCATCGCCTCCGGATCCCATCCCACAATCTTCCCCCGCTCCAAACTCAGATTGCTCAGCAGCGCCGCGCCCGCCGCGCGGAACCCAAACACCGCATCCTCCACCACCGGCTGCCGCGACCGCACCGACGCAAAGAAATTCTTGAAGTGGTCATAGCTGTCGCTGTATCCCGCGGGCGCGACAAACTTCTCATAGCCCACCGGCGGCTCGCCCTCCGGATGCGTCGCGGGATACTTTTCCTTGTAATCCGCCAGAATCTGCTTCTGCATCGCCTCGGTAAACGTCCCGATCATCAGGCCCGGTTCCTTTTGCCGTGGCACGCGATTCACGCTCACGGAGTTGCCGGCAATCTCTATCGTGCCTTCCGACCCCGTAAAAATCAGCCCTTCGCTCTCTTCGCCGCCGTCCACAAAATTTACGCGCAGGCTCAGGTTGAAGCCCTCCGGATAATCGAACAGCCCCAACATCACGTCCGGAACATCACGCCCGTCCTTCCAGAAACGCAGGCCGCCCGTCGCCATGCCCCTCGTGGGCCCATGCGCCCCGGTAATGAAGTGCGTCCCGCTGAACAGATGCACAAACAGATCGCCGGCCACGCCGCTGCCGTATGCCTTCCACTTGCGCCATTGGAAAAATTGCTCCGCATTGAACGCAATCTTCGGCGCGGTGCCCAGAAAACGCGGCCAGTCGCACGTCTCCGTTGAGGCATCCAGCGGGACCGTATAATTCCAGGCGCCCATTGACGAGTTGCGATCCCACCGCGCCGTCACCATATTCAGTTGCCCAATCGTGCCCGCTGCCAGCAGCTCTTTAGCTTTCAAATAAATCAGCGAGCTCACCCGCTGACTACCCACCTGCAAAATTCGCTTCGTCATGCGCGCCGTCTCAATCATCTCCGGCCCGTCGGCATACAGATGAATCATCGGCTTCTCGCAATACACATCTTTGCCGGCCTTCATCGCATCCACGCTCGCCTGCTTGTGCCAGTGGTCGGGCGTGCCGATAATCACCGCGTCCACATCCTTGCGCGCCAGGATCTCGTTGTAATCGCGCGTGGTAAACACGTCGTCGCCCCACACCTCCTTGCTGTGCGCCAGGCGTCCGTCGTAGCAGTCCGCCACCGCCACCAGCTTTACTCCGGGCACGCTCACGGCCGCCTTGGTATCGAACTGCCCCTGCCCACCCGCGCCAATCAGCGCAATCTGGATATGGTCGTTCGCCGCCACCGGTTGCGCCGGTTCGCTTTGCAGCGCGCCCAGCGCATGCAGCCGCGTCCCCAGCAGAGTTGCCGTGGTTGCTGCCCCCGCCGCCCTTATAAAACCTCTCCGATTCAAACCATCCATACCCGCAACCTCGCATCCCGGATTTTTCCCGCCGTCTGTAACCATACACCGGTCGCCTTTTCCTGAGCTTAGAATGGTTTCGCGGACTTATCGCCAGGAGACGGAACCCTCCATGCTTAAAAGAACGCTCTGCCTGTTTTCGCTGATCGTCGTAGCATTGCCCACCGCCAGAATCTGGGGCCAAGCCGAAATCGTCGTTGAACACGGGGTCGCCATGAAGACCCGCGACGGCGTCACTCTGAAGGCTGACATCTATCGCCCCGCCGCTGACGGCACTTATCCTGTCCTGCTGCAGCGCACTCCTTACAGCAAGGTCAACACTGCCGATTTTGCGCGCACCGCTGCCGCCAACGGCTTCCTCGTCGTGGTGCAGGATGTCCGCGGCCGCTACACCTCGGAGGGCGAGTGGTATCCCTTCAAATACGAGACCAACGACGGCTTCGACACCGTTGAATGGGCCGCAGCCCTGCCCCATTCCAATGGCAAGGTCGGCATGTTCGGCGGCTCTTATGTTGGAGCCACGCAGATGCTCGCCGCCATTGGCCACCCGCCCCATCTGGCAGGAATCTGCCCCGTCGTTACCGCCAGCAATTATCACGAAAACTGGACCTATCAAGGTGGAGCGTTCGAGCAGTGGTTCGATGAGTCGTGGTCCTCCGGCCTGGCACAGGACACTCTCAATCGCGTCATCAGCAGACAGACCAACGCTCTCATCGGCAGTACCGTTCTGCCGCTCAACCAATATCCGATCTTCAACATCCGCGCCCCTCGCGACGCAGCGTCTCTGACCCACGATCTTGCGCCCTACTTTCTTGACTGGCTCGCGCACCCAACGTATGACAGCTATTGGAAGCAGTGGTCCATCGAAGAGAATTACCAGAACATCCAGGTGCCCGCGCTGACCATCACCGCCTGGTACGACCTCTTCCAGGGTGGTTCGCTGCGGAATTACATGGGCATCAAAGCTCACGGCGGCACGGATGCGGCCCGTAATGGCCAACAGCTACTGGTCGCCATCGGAGGCCACTCCGGCGGAGGACGAAAAATTGGCGCAGTCGACTTCGGCCCCGCAGCCGTGGAGTTCGACGAGAACAACGTAACTCTCGATTGGTACCAATACCTTTTCCAGGGCAAGCAAAATGAATTCGCTTCGGGCCACCCAGTCAAAATTTTCGTGATGGGAGAGAATAAGTGGCGCAGCGAAGACTCATGGCCGCTGGAGCGCGCTAAGTCGACCAGTTACTTCCTTCACTCGGCTGGAAAGTCGAATACCGCTTCAGGCGACGGCACTCTTTCTACCGCCCCGCTGCAAAAGGAGCCGGCCGACAGTTACATCTATGACCCCGCCAACCCGGTCCCCACCGTTGGCGGCCCACTTTGCTGCGACTCTCAGCATCTGGCTCCCGGTCCCCGAGACCAGCAGCCCGTCGAAAGTCGTTCCGACGTGCTCGTCTATTCCACCCCGGCCCTCGATGAGGACTTGGAGGTAACTGGCCCGGTAACTCTCGACTTATACGCCAGCACCTCTGCCGCTGACACTGACTTCACTGCCAAGTTAGTCGATGTAGGTCCCGACGGCTTCGCGAAGAATCTAACGGAAGGCATCCTCCGCGCCCGTTACCGCCAATCGACAACCGCCGCTGCAGTTCCTATCACTCCCGGTCAGGTCTATGAATACAAAATCGATCTCTGGTCTACAAGCAACGTCTTTCTCAAAGGCCACAAAATCCGCGTTGAAGTCAGCAGCAGCAACTTTCCCCGCTTCGACCGCAACCTAAATACCGGCAAAGACGCGGCCACCGACTCCACAATCGTCAACGCCACCAATGCCATCCTTCATGACAGCGCACACCCCAGCGCCCTGCTCCTGCCGGTAGTGGGGAAATGATGGAGTCTGCATCTGGGCAGCACAAACGAAAAGCACGCGGCTCATGCTGCTCTTGTTGTAAGCCTGCGTTCAGGGGCCTTAAGGCCCCTGCTCCTTCCGGGAGAATCGGATGTGGCCATCAGCGAAGGAGTCTGAACAGGATTTAGCCAACCGGTTGACGCGCGGACTCGCTGGCTGCGATCAGCTCTCTCGCCGCATTCCGTCCCAATCGAATGCAATCCGAAATCCCAATCCCGTCATAAGCATTCCCAACCAGCCTGAGCCCCGGCAGCCCCGCCACCCGTGCCCCAATCCGGCCCACCCGCTCCAAGTGCCCCACTGCGTATTGCGCCATCGCCCGCCGCCACCGCGAAACCTGCGTATGCTCCGGCTCAATCCCCAGCCCCACCACACTATCTCCCAGAATCTCCTTCAACTCCCGTCGCACCGTCCCCACCAGCGCCCCATCCGTCTCTGCCAGCAGCGCCTCATGCTTCACCCCGCCAAGAAAAGCTCGCAGCACAACCTTCCCCACCGGCGTGCGGCCCAGAAATTTCCGATGCACAAACGTGCACGCCAGCATGGCCCGTCCCTCGCTTGCCGGCACCAGAAACCCAAACCCATCGGGAAGCTGCCCCAGACGGTTTTCGTCATACACCAGGTTCACCGTGATGGACGAAGAATACGGAATCTGCTCCAGCTCCCCGCACAACTCCGCATCCACCCCGCGCAGCAGCACCGCCGCCGCCCAGGCCGGAGTAGCCACAATCACAAAATCATAAAACTCCGCTACTCCACGGGCCCTGACCATCCACCCGCCGTCCACCGGTTCCAGCCCGCTCACCGCCGTCCCCAGACGCACCCGCCCCGCCTCAAGTCGCGCCTGCAGCGCATCCACCAACTGCTGCATGCCGCCGCGCAACGCCGTAAAGACTCCCCGCGCCGCGCCAGGCTGCCGGTTTTCATTGCCCGCGCTGTTCAGCGCCTTGGCCTTCGCGCGCATCTTGCGGTGCGCCGCCAGCATCCCCCGCGTCAGCGACCCGTACTCATTCTCCATCTCCACCAGCCGCGGCAGCACTGCACGCGCGCTCAGTTGGCTTGCGTCCCCGCCAAAGATTCCGCTCAGCAGCGGATCGGCCAGCCGTTCCACCGCTTCCATCCCATAGTGCCGCTCTACCAGCGTCGCCACCGCTTCGTCGCCGTGCTCCGGACGACGCGGCGCATGCAGCAACTCCAGCCCCATCCGAATCTTCGTCCCCAGGCCGAACAGCCGCGTCGTCAGCGTCGGAATCAGTTTCGTCGGCACCAGAAACATCAGCCCGTCGGGCAGCGCCACCAGCCGGTTTTTCACCACAATATAAGTCTTCCGCGCACCGTCATTCGACGCCACCAGCTCGCTGCCCAGCCCCAGCTCTCGGCACAGCTCCGCGGCCGCTGGCTTCTCCGTCAAAAACGAGTCCGGTCCCCGCTCCAGCACCGCACCATTCACACCTTCCGAGCACACAACCCCGCCCAATCGATCTCCGGCCTCAAACAGCGTGTACTCGACCGCGCCCCCCGGCCCACCCGCCGCGCGCGCCAGTTCCAGCTCATAAGCAGCCGCCAGTCCCGCCACGCCACCGCCGATGATCGCTACCCGCATCCCTCTCGCCTCGTGTCACCATTAAACCAGTTCTCGCGATCGGCCGTACCCCCTTTGCGGAAATTTCCAGTCTCACCGCGAGCACATATCCTACCGAAACTTTGCTTTACGAAACAAGCATCATCGCCGTCCTCTGCGCGGCAAGTGATAGGCATCGAATGCAACCGATAGTTTCGCATCAAGCGCACTTCTCGATTCCGCGGGTCTACACCCGCTTCCGCGGCAAAGTCGATCTCGCATCCACCGCGCGTTAACAAATCAAGATTGACAGTCCTGGCTAGCCTTAATCCGAAGGTCAGAAATACACTTCGCTCATCGGATTGCGAATTGGCGGATCAAATTGGGGGACACAAATGCAGCGCAGGGTTCGTTGAGCGTCAGCTCAGAGAAGGCAATCCACGATTTTAGATTGAGAAGGTCAACTCACGATTTGAAGTAGTCCATCCGGAGACGAAACGAAACCAGCCGCCTTGCCCGCGAGCGCAGGATCCCAGTTCCCCGGCTGATAGTTGCAGCATGGCTCCTGCGCCAACGGATCGCCGGTCACCGCATAGGCTCGTGCTCGCGAGCCGCCGCAGATCTCTTTGTATTCGCAGGCCCCGCACTTGCCCTTCAACTGGCTCGTATCTCGCAGCGATTTAAAAATGGGCGCATATCTATAAATGTCCTTCAGCGGCGTCTGCTTCACGTTCCCGGCATGAATGGGCAGAAACCCGCTGGGATACACATCGCCCAAATGCGACACAAACAAGAACCCCTTGCCGTCGTTCACCCGCCGCGTAGCCCATGTCGCTGTCCGTGTCTGTGCATTGCTGGTGGGCGCGCCCGCTTCGTAATCCGTTGCCCGGCCGGCGCTTGTGCTGTGCACATGTCCCAGCCGCCGCTCCTCCAGGTTGTGTTGCAAAAGATAGCGCCGGTAGTGCATTGCCTCCGTCGTCTTGATCTGGAAGTTCACACGATGCGACAGTTCGTAAATCTTCCCGAAAACCTGCTCAAACTCTTCGCCGGAGAGCATGTCCCCCAACTGCCCCCGTCCCACAGGGACAAGAAAAAATACGTTCCACATCACGATCGCCAGCTTCTCAAACAGAGCGCATAACTCATCCAACTCGTGCGCGTTATGGCGGCTGATGGTGGTATGCACCTGGATCGGCAGTCCCGCTTCGTTGGCCCATTCGATCGCCTGGATGGTCCGCGCCCACGCCCCCGGAAGGCCCCGGAACTCATCGTGAATTTTCGGCGTCGACCCATCCAGTGAAATCCCCAGCCGCACCAGCCCCGCTTCTTTCAACTTGAAAATCGCCTCCCGTGTCAGCAGCGGCGTGGCGCTCGGTGTCAACGCCACCTTCACGCCTTTTCCCGCCGCGTAACGGATCAGCTCGAATACATCCTTTCGTTTCAGCGGATCGCCGCCAGTCATTACAAAAATAGGGATGTGCATCTCAGCGATCTGGTCGATCAATGCTTTCCCTTCAGCGCTCGTCAATTCATCTGGGCTGGGAATGGGCTGAGCTGCCGCGCGGCAATGCTTGCACGCTAAGTCGCAGGATTGAGTCACTTCCCAGATGGCCAGAAACGGCGTCTCGTCAAAGTTCAATCCTCCACGAGCCGGGATCGTATGCATCGCTTCCATATCAACCTCCACAACAATTGCGCCGGAACAGCGCGGCGCGCTGGGGATCCGCCGCGGTTCCTCTCCAGAAGACCACTCCCATCCTCACCCTGCTGTGACCGGGATCACGCTATCCAGCGAATCTACGGCTCTTAGGTCGCCAATTCCTGGGTTCTCCACACTCCCTATGGACAAAACAGAGCAAAGAGCGCACAATCCAGTCAACTGAACGCTCGTCCCCGCACCTGCGTCCTTGTCGAAGGAACGATCATCGACGGCGCATTGAATGTCAGGGAAGCAGAGCTCCAGAAGTGATCCAAATCACCTTCTCCTGTGCTGCCCGGCACCGCAAACCCTTGGCAAGTCCACCATAATCATCTGGCACCTCAAGGAGGTTCCCATGGCAGCCGTTATCAAGCCAGGTTGGAGCAAACCCTCCACCATCCTCTTCGCCTCCGAGATTCCCGCCAATGAAAAGGCCTTCGCCTTTGCTCTTGCGCAGGCCGCCGAATTTGGCGCCGATCTTATCCTCTTTCACGCCTATGACACGCTGGTCGTAGCCACATCCGAGATCTCGGCAATGGGTCACTACGATTACTCAGCTTCCGCTCACATCGAAAAGGAGCATCTTGAACCTCTCGCTCGACGCGTCAGAAAAGCGGGCCTGCGCTGCGAGATTGTCGTCCGCCCCGGATTGCCCGCCGACCAGATCCTCAACTTCCTCAATGAGCGGGAGATCGACCGGATCGTGATGGGCACACGCTCACCCGGCCCCGTCGGCAAGCTCCTGGTGGGATCAGTGGCTGAGGCCGTGCTGCGCACCGCAACCGTGCCGGTCTGCATCGTCGGTCCGGATGTGGTCGATGGCAACTACCGCAATTTTGCAACTCGGACCATCCTGTGCGCAGTCAGCGGACAGGAGGCCAGCTCCGTGGTGGCAGGCTTTGCCGCAGAATTGGCTGCTCAGCACAATGCCCGCCTGATCCTGGAGCATGTCACTCGGCCCCAGGAACGCGATGAAGTTCTCGCCGGCCGATCGGTCGATCAGGTCGAAGCCGACCTGTTCTCGCTGGTTCCACGCGAATTTCAAGGCAAGCTCCCCGTGGAGGCCGTTGTCGTGTCCGGCGACCCAACCGAGGAGCTGCTCTATCAGAGCGCGGCCCAGCAAGCTGATCTGATCGTTCTCAGCGCGCGGGGTGCGTCCGCATTTGCCGCCATGACCCGCAACGGTGTGGTCTATAAGGTGCTGGCTCATTCCCACTGCCCGGTGATCACGCTGTCGCCGGCTGTGTTCTCGGCCTGCGGGGTGCGCGCTGGAAAGAGCCATCCGGCCGAGGCCTTTATGGCCGGCGTGTTTTAGAGCCGCCACCTCCGTTGCTGCCGGCTTCATCCGCAGCCGCGGTTGCTCTGGTTACAGCCAGCCTCATGGCTTGCCTAACTTCGCCGGGCGCGTCGCCGTTGCCTTGGGGACGCGCCTCGCGAGGCACGGCTGTTTCGCGCACAGCACGCCCGTAATCCCCTTGCCCTCGGTGATGGTGAAAATACGATCCTCGGCGGGCAGTTTCACCATCTCCGTGGCACCGGAGGGCCAGTGAATCTCCGCTGTTCCGGCATCGGTGGCGTCGCCAAGCCCGAAGTGCGGGCGCTGATCGTTCGACGAGATATAGCTTCCGCCGCTCATCACATCCTCGCGCTGGCGCATGCCGTTGGCAGTCAGGTAAACCGTCGCTCCCACCGCATCGCGAGGACTCTTCTCTCCGCCCACCAGCTTCAACCCCACCCAATGGTGATGATCCGGATTTACGTTCTTCAGCAGCACCGGAGGCCCGTCGATCGGATTAATTACCACGTCGATCTTGCCGTTGTTGAACAGGTCGCCAAAGGCCGCTCCGCGTCCCGATGTCAACACCGCGAGCCCCGAGCCTTTGACCGGAGGCACATATTCAAATTTCCCGTTGCGCAAATTGCGAAACAGAAGCGGCCGCTCGGCAAAGGTGGTGCCCCAGTCGTGCTGGTCCACCTGCGGATACACATGCCCGTTGATCATCATCACATCTTTCCAGCCGTCGTTGTCGTAATCCGGGAATCCGGCGCCCCAGCCCACGAAAGGAACCGCCATCTGCACGATCCCTGCCTCGTCGGCAACATCGGTAAAGCTGGCGTCTCCGTCATTGCGATAAAGCGCCTTGTAGTCGTCGGCGAAATCCGTGACCAGCAGGTCAACCAAACCGTTGTTCATGTAGTCGCCCACAGCCAGGCCCATCGACGCGATCTCGCGGCCTTCCTGGTTGAGCGCAAAGCCTGAGATGTAGCTCTGATTGTCGAATGTGCCGTCGCCCTTGTTGATGTAAAGATAGTTGGGCTCTGAATCGTTGGCCACCAGCAGGTCCACCTTGCCGTCGTTGTTCACGTCCACAAAGATTGCCGTGAATCCGTAGTAGGCGCCGGGGTCGGATACGCCCGCCTTCACGCTCACGTCGGTAAACGTCCCATCGCCGTTGTTGTGGAACAGGTGATCGGGCTCCCCCTGCAAGCCATGCGGGCCGCACATCACAGGAACCCCGTGCAACTGACAGAAAGCGAACGGTACCGTGCCGCTGGTCGCCGTGGCCTGGTGCTTCAGGTCATAGTGCACATAGCCTGAGACGAATAGATCGAGCCGCCCGTCCCCGTCGTAGTCGCCCCACGTGGCGCCGTCTGACCAATTGCCCAGGGTCACGCCGGCTTTCTCTCCGACATCGGTAAACGTGCCGTTGTGGTTGTTGTGGTACAGCCTGTTCTTGCCGAAGTTAGCCACAAAAATATCCGGCCAGCCGTCGTTGTCAAAGTCGGCGATGGCTACGCCAAAGCCCCAGCGGTCGTTGGTGACGCCTGCCTTGGCAGCCACATCGGTAAACGTGCCGTCGTGATTATTGTGGAACAGCGCGGCGTGGGGCGGCGTTTTCTTGCCGCTCAGCGCATCGTAGGTCGAGCCGTTGACAAAATAAATATCGAGCCAGCCGTCGTTGTCATAGTCGATCAGCCCCACCCCGGAGCCGTCTGTCTCAAGAATGTACTTTTTGTCCGGCGTCCCCATCACATGACGCCAGTGGGAGAGGCCTGCCTCCCGGGTCGCGTCCTCAAACACCACCGTCCCCTGGTCTTTGTCCACCGTTCCGCCCGCCGTGATGGGCCGCTTCTCGGAGTCATACACCGGGGCAAAGGTCCCTGCCGAGGAGATGCCTCCCATAGGGCTCTGCGGCTGGGGAGTTGTGGGCGTTTGTGCTTCGGAATCCCGCAACAGCAAGCAGGCCGCAAGAACCAGCACAAGCAATGGCGCGGCCTCGCCGAACAGGCGTCTACGGCGCGAACGGAACGCAGAATGAAAAGCCGGCGGCAACAGAATTCCTCAAAGGCGTTGAGTTTACTGCAAACTGCTCTTAGCAGTGCTTGTGGGCTGGGCTGGAGCTTTGCGTGAAGGCGTGGACGACGGCAGGGTCTGCGCGGCGTCAGAGGTTTTTGCCGCCGTAGCTCCGCACGGCGAGCCGCCGCACAGCACGCCGGTAATTCCTTTGCCCTCGATGATGGTGTAAATGCGATCTTCCGCGGGCAGCTTCACCATCTCCTTGAGGCCGGAAGGCCAGTGAATCTCCGCGGTTCCCGCTTCCTTTGCGTCGCCAAGCCCGAAGTGCAGGCGCCGATCGTTCGACGAAATATAACTGCCGCTGGCTAACACATCCTGGCGCATGCGCATCCCGTTGGCCTTCAGATAAACCACGGCGCAGGTGGCGTCGCGCGGACTCTTCGGTCCTCCAACCAACTGCATCTCCACCCAATGATGATGGTCGGGGTTCACGTTTCTCAGCAGCGTGGGCGGCCCGTCGATGGGATTAATGATCACATCGATTTTGCCGTCGTTGAACAGGTCGCCAAAAGCCGCTCCTCGCCCCGGAATCACCACCGCCAGCCCCGAGCCCTTCACCGGCGGCACATATTCAAACTTGCGCCCCTTCACGTCTGGCACGTTATGAAACAACAAAGGCCGTTCCGCAAAAGTTGTGCCCCACTCGTGATGGTCCACCTGGGGATATACATGCCCATTCACTATGAACAGGTCAAGCCAACCGTCGTTGTCGTAGTCGATAAAGCCGTCGCCCCAACCCACAAAGGGAATGGTGGTCTGCGCGATTCCGGCCTTGTAGCTCACGTCGCTAAAGCTGGTGTCGCCATCGTTGTGGTAGAGCACTTTGTAGTCGTCGCCGAAGTCGGTTACAAAAAAATCCACCAGCCCATTGTTTTCGTAATCCCCCGCGGCAATGCCCATGGATGCGATTTCGCGCCCGTCCTTGTTCAGCGCAAATCCGGAGACGTAGCTCTGGTCGTCGAAGGTTCCATTCCCCTTGTTGACATAAAGATAATTGGGCTCCGAGTCGTTGCCCACCACCAGGTCCGGCTTGCCGTTGCCGTTCATGTCCACAAAGATCGCCGTAAACCCGAAATAGCGGTCCTTGTCCTCCACGCCCGCCTTCACCGTCACGTCGGTAAACGTGCCGTCTCCATTGTTATGAAAAAGATGATCTGGTTCGCCCTTCAATCCCCTCGGCCCGCAGTTGACCGCCGCCCCGCGATACAGGCACTGTGCATATCCCACTGCCTTGGTGCCGGCGATAGGCAGGTTGTCCCGGTCGAAGTGCACATAACCGGTCACATACAGGTCCAGCAGTCCATCCCCGTCGTAGTCGCCCCATGCCGAACCCGGCGACCAGTTGCCCAACGCCACACCGGCGTGCTCGGCCACATCGGTAAAAGTGCCGTCGTGATTGTTGTGGTAGAGCCGGTTCTCGCCGTAGTTGCCAACGTAGATATCGGGCCAGCCGTCATTGTCATAGTCGGCAACGCTCACCCCATAGCCCCATCGGTCGTTGGTCACGCCGGCCTTGGCGGCCACATCGGTAAACGTTCCGTCATGATTGTTGCGGAACAGCGCCGCATGAGGCGGCTCTTCCTTGCCGTCCAGCGCGGCCAGCGTCGAGCCGTTGACCAGGTAAATCGATAGCCAGCCGCTATTGTCGTAGTCGATCAGCCCCACGCCCGACCCATTGGTCTCCACGATGAAGTTCTTTTCCGGAACCCCCATCTTGTGTATCCAGCCCGAGAGTCCCGCCGACTTGGTAACGTCCTCAAAAACCACCGGGCCTTTGTCCACAAAGCCGCCCGCGGTGATGGGCCGCTTCTGCGCATCATATACAGGAGCAGCGCCCATGCCTCCGGCAATCCCGCTCTGCTGCGCCTGCGGGGCCTGGGCTTGCGACTGCGCCGGCTCAATCGGCAGCACCAGCGTATGCATCTCCGCCTGCTGTTTTTCCACGGGGGCGGCCGCCCGTTGGGCCTGGCAATCCACGGGGACGCAAAGAGCGGCGATCAGAATGCTGGAAAACAGTCCGCGAACATGCAACAAAGGGAATCCCCCACGGCTTGCAGTGTATCGTAATCTGCGCCTCGGTTGGATAGGGTGGGCTGCCCTCAGCGAGAGTCGCAACCCGGCTGCGCAAGTTTATCGTTGAAGAGTAGAAAGCCAACGAAAGGCACGCACATGAGCAAAGCCGCAAATGAACCGCTGACAGTTCACCATCACTTCGGTCGATTCGCCGCATCGGCTTCCGCATGGCTCGGATCCACCTGGGCATTTCTGGGCGCGGGCCTGGTGATCGTCGTGTGGGCTGCCACCGGCCCGATTTTCCATTTCTCAAACAGGTGGGCGCAAGTCGTCGGCACGGGAACAAGCATCGCCACATTCTTGATGGTTTTCCTGATCCAGAACACGCAAAATCGCGATGCGCGCGCTATCAATCTCAAGCTCAATGAGTTGATCCGCGCTGCGGACAAAGCTCGAAATCAAATGATCGATATTGAAAGATTAAGCGATTTGGAATTGGATCAATTGCAGGCGACTTACGAAAAAATCAAGACGGCCTGGACAGAAAGGCAGCCGCCTATCTCTCCCGGTCCAGGGTTGACCTGACTCGAGACTTCGGGCGGCTGCAGATCATAAGATCATGGCCACCCAGCTTGCATCTCGCCGCTGGCCTCGCATCCCCAGCCGCCGTGGCCGCGCCCACACTCCGATCGTGGACGCGGCCATACAGTGACCAGCCGCTGGTCGCTGAGGCCGGTGAGGGTAATCAGATTACTTTAAGCAAAAGAAGAATCAACACGATTACGAGGATCAGGCTGAGCCCGCCCCCGCCGTAGTAACCGACTCCTGGCCCCATCCGATAGCCGCCGTAACCGAATCCGAAGATCAACACGATGAGAATAATGAGCAGCAACATAGTTTCTCCTTCACAAGTTAAGATGCATTCTTTTTTGTTAGGACAACCTGAGGTTTAACGAAATCTAAAGGTTCGTCGTGTAACGCCCTTTCAATCTCGCGCCCGTTTGAAAGACAGCCGGCTCGCCGCCTTGTCAATAACCTGCCGGCGCATAGACGCAGTAACCGCGCGGGGGCGCGGGAAACTCCGCATTCCCTTCGCCGTCGGTTGTGCGCTCATCGGGATGCGCCGTGTCATGGCCGTCCCAGGCCACCGGCGTGAACTTCTTGTTCGCCCACTTGGTCTTTACCGATGTGCCGCTCCATTGATTCCCAAGATTGTTAAGAACGTAGACCAGCCCCGTCTGTGCTTCGGTTCCACCGCGCTGCATGATATACAAATCCGGGTCGGCATGCAGAACGCTGGACTCGCCGCCCGCGTGTCGATGGTGCGCAGCGATCAGGGCATCGATTCCGTTAGGCGTTCCCGGCCGCGCCAGTTCGCAATTGAAATAGTCCCACCAGAACACGCAGGGATATCCATCGCCGGTCAGAATGAAGGAGTATCCCAGCATCTTGTCGTTCACCACTTCATTGCCGCCCATGTCGTGATTTTCGGTGAAGGTCACGGCATTAAAGGGCCGCGCCGCGGATACCGATTCACCATCCGTCAAGTTGCGCAGATCGTAGTTGGGCGTATCGCACACGTCTTTCAGCTTGTAGCGCAGCGGGAAATCAAAGGCCGCAATCTGGCCGTCGGTTACGGCGCGCACACCGTCCAGCCACCCGGCGATATCCTCGGGACCCGACCAGTATTCCCCGACGACAAATGGCGTGAACTCGCGCGCGTCCCGCTTCTGGTATTGATACTTCGCCAGCAGGCCGATCATCCACGCTCCGTAACCCTTTACAAAGTCGAATCGCAAGCCATCGAAATCAAGTTCCTCGATAGCCAGACGGGCATACTCGAACATCGCCTCATACACCCGAGGGCTGCGATGACATAAATGCGGAAACCCCGCGAACTTCTCGCCCTCAATCATGGCCCGTTCATAGCGGCAGGGATGGAAGCAGTTCCAATCGCGCGGAAACTTCCCGCTCCTGGGTGAAAACTTGGTCCATCGCTTCTTGCCATCCAGCGGGTTCGTCTCTTCCTCGTCGGCGCCAGAATTGTGGTTGATCACCATGTCGGCGATGGCGCCGATGTTATGCTCTCGCATAACTCGAATCAGCTTCTCAAGTTCGGCGCGATTGCCATAGAGCGTCTTCGCTCCGCCTTTCTGGTCGAAATCCCCCAGGTCGAAGTAATCGTATGGATCGTATCCATTCGAAGTTACAACGGAACACTTGCTGAACGGCGGGAGCCAAATGGAATTGATGCCCGCGGAGCCCAGCTGCGGCACCTTCTCGGCAACATAGTTCCACCACTCGCCGCGCTTGTTTTCCTTGATCGGCCCATCCCAATAGAACGCCTGCATCATCACAGCCATCCGCACTCCTGTTCTTCCGGCCGCACCTATTCGTTTGCGGTAAATCGGTGGCCGCAATCATAAATCGGTGTTGGAAGCTGGCGAAAGATCTGGTCACTAAGTCGACTATCTTGAATCCACATCAATAAGAAGCAAGCGAGTGCCCAACTCGATCAAGAAGCGAACGCCGCGCAACGGTAAGATCGCGGAGTTACAAGTATCGCAGCCGGACGCATTGAATCCCTGTGCATCGTAAGGGAGCTTCTAATGCCCCGATTGGAGCCCAATAGCTATTGGTTGCGCGAATGCTTGCATTGGTTTGCCGGGCCTAACTGCAAATTGTCATTGATGAATCGCGGGTGCAATTCTTTTAGCTCGCGAACAACCATCGGCTCCCGCTTTGGCGTCAAAGAACCTGTAGTGGCAGCAAGAAGAGCGCAAGCTTGGAGGTTAGGCATGCTTTGGACCATCTTTGTAATTCTTCTGGTTCTATGGTTTCTCGGACTGGTGAGTTCCTACACGTTGGGCGGATACATTCATCTGCTGCTTGTGCTGGCAGTGATCGTGCTGGTTTTCCAACTGCTCGCGGGCCGCAGGTCAGCTATCTGACAACACCCAGAAGATGAATTCACTTTTAAGCGGGGCATGAGGACAACTTCACGCCTCATTACCCATTCAACCGCAGCTCCACGGAGGTGGAAAATGAACAAGGACACAATCAAAGGCACGGTCGATGACCTGGCAGGACGCGCAAAGCGCCAAGTCGGCGAGTGGACAGGCAACACTGGCACTCAAGTCGAGGGCGCAGGGCAACAGGTGAAAGGGAAAGTTGAGAAAGCCTGGGGGAACGTGAAGGATGCGGCCCGTGGCGCCAGCAACGATGCGAACCGGGAGCGCGACACCGACGCTCGCGAGCATGAGCGTCTTGAAGCGGAGCGCAAGCACCACGAAGCGGCCGGCAGCTAGCAAGGCCCCGGTTCGGTGGGGATATTGTATTTAGATTTCAAAAGGGCGCAGGTTCGTTCAGGCCTGTGGGAAGATTTTCCAGCCGAGGGAGCGGATCGGCAGACCCAAACCGCCCCGTAGCGGATTACTCCTTAGGCTTCGACGCCGGCCTGGCGGCGAAACCTTGGGAACGAGGCATTGGAATGAAGCTCGCAGGAATTTTATTGATCGTGGCTGGTATCGCCGGAGTGATCTACGGCGGGTTCTCTTATACCAGCCACAAAAAGGCCATGGACCTGGGACCCATTCAAATCGAAAAGACGGAACATCACAACGTTCCAATTCCCCCCATCCTCGGCTTGGTGGGCATTGTCGCTGGGGGCGCTCTGCTCTTTATGGGTGCGCGGGAAGGCCGCTAACCAGCGCCCGTCCCGCCCGAGAACTCTCATCGCCGCCCGCGCGCGGCTTTGGCCGTATTGTTGCTCTATTCGCATTTTTGCCTGCAGCCATGTACACCTGTGTCCCAGTCTGTAGAACGATTTTCAATCTGCAGGTATACTGATGTGCAGGGAGGCGCGTCGCCCTGCGCCACCCAAAGTGAGGTGCGTCTTCCTCAGGGACTCCGGTTCACTGACGTTCGACGTTCCACCATCGGAGGCTTCCCGGTGGCGCGCAATCGTTCGCGTGCTTCGAAGTCCCATGGACTCCTTGGGTTGTGCCCTCCTTCCTGCATTTTGTACTCTTTGCGGCTCCCCTCTGCCGCAGCTCTCTTCTGCGCCAATCTGCGATGTTTGCTGGACTGAGTTTCCCATGCAGAGCAGTCTTTCATGCGCTCGCTGCGGGGACACCCTTTCCGCGCCCGCGCTCGCTTTGGGCTCCGCGCAAGCCGGTCCATCGTCCGCCGCTCTTTGCCGCGCCTGCCGCCAGGCGCCTCCGCCGTTTGTGCGAGCCGTTGCCTACGGGCTTTACCAGGACCGCATGAGAGCCGCCATCCACGCCCTCAAATACGACCGGCTCCATCCGGCGGCCAGGGAATTGGGCCGAATGCTGGCCGAGGCCATCGCCCAGTTGGCAACCGAAGCGCCCGTGGAAATGCTGGTGGTTCCGGTTCCGTTGCACCGATCCAAGCTCAACCAACGCGGATTCAACCAGTCCCGGTCGCTGGCCGTGCACGCCCTCGCCTTCCTACGCAAATCCCATCCGGAGTGGCGGCTGACGCTCGCTTCAAGCACTCTCATGCGCCTGCGCGCCACCGATAGCCAGGCGGGCCTCACGCCGCGCATGCGGCGCTTGAATGTCCGCGGCGCCTTCTCGGTTTCCGATCCCGCCGCGGTTGCCTCCAGGCACATTCTGCTCATCGATGACATATTCACCACCGGCGCTACGGCCCGCGCCGCCGCACAGGCTCTCATCCGCGCCGGAGCCGCTTCGGTGTGGGTGGCCACACTGGCCAGAGCTCGTCTCATCAACCCATTCAACCGCGGCTCCCGCTTGCAACAAGAGGACGACCCCGGCCTGCCGGAAAACCCGCCGGCCATAGCCGCACAGCAACGAAGCATTTACTCATCGCAAGACCAACCATCTTTTTAACGAGGGAAAAAGAGATGTCGCTGGGAAAAGCTATGATTCATGCCCGCAAGCAAAAGTCCATCGCCAAGGCCGCGGCTGCCTATGCCGGGGACTACGCGGCTGCTGCGCGCGGCGCTCAGCCCATCCACATGCTGCAGATGCCCGTTCTGGTGCTCAATGCGTCTTATGAGCCCATCAACATCTGCGGCGCGCGCCGCGCCCTGGTGCTGGTGCTCAAAGGCATCGCGCGCACTGAGGAGGAGCACGGCCTCACCCTCCATGCCCAACGCACCCGCATCGCCATGCCCTCGGTCATCCGGCTGCTTGAATACCGCCGCATCCCCCACCAGACGCGTGCCCTCTCGCGCAAAAATATCCTGCTCCGCGACCGCAACAGTTGCCAATACTGCGGCGTCGTGCTGCCCTCCGGCGAGCTCACCCTGGATCACGTCATTCCTCGTTCCCGCGGCGGCAACTCCACCTGGGAAAACCTCGTCGCCTGCTGCCACGCCTGCAACCGCCGCAAGGGCAACCGCCTGCTCCACGAAATCGACGACATGATCCTCATCCGCGAACCGCGGCCCTTCTCGCTCCACACCAGCCGCCAGATCATGCGCATGCTGGGCCGCGGAGACGACCGCTGGCGCAAGTACCTTTTCTATTGAAGAGGAAATGAAGGCCCCCACGCTTGTGCAATCATGCACGTGGAGGACTGCCGCTTGTTTAAGCACGCCATCGTTCGCACCCCTGGAAGCAACTTCGATGCGGGGCTGACGACCGCCAGCCTGGGCGTCCCGCGTCTTGACCAAGTGCTCGCGCAGCATGCGGACTACTGCCAGGCGCTGCGCGCGTGCGGCCTCACGCTCATCACGCTGGGCGCCGACCTGCGCTTTCCCGACTCGACATTT
>PMOF01000133.1:0-386 GCA_003162495.1 Acidobacteriaceae bacterium | reverse complement strand
TGCGAGGCGGAAGACCACTTCTTCATCGGTCACTCCCATCGCACCAATGAAGAGGGCGCGCGTCAACTGGCTGCCCATCTGGCCAGTTTCGGTTACACCTCTTCGCTGATCGATGTGCGTCCGATGACCAGCATTCTTCACCTCAAGAGCGGCATCTCTTACATTGGCGACAACACCCTCGTAGTTATGGAAGAAATGGCGGACAACAAGCAATTCCGCAACTTCGTGCGAATCCGCGTGCAGGTGGAAGAGAGCTATGCGGCCAACTGCGTTCGCATCAACGACCGTGTGCTGGTGGCCGAGGGATATCCGAAGCTCGCGGCCGACCTCGTGGCGCGCGGTTTCAATCCGCTGGTTCTCGCGATGCAAGAGTTCCAAAAGATGGA
>PMOF01000116.1:406-8915 GCA_003162495.1 Acidobacteriaceae bacterium | reverse complement strand
GCCTGCGCGGCGTTCCTGCGCTGCCGGATTCCCTCATACAACACCACCGCTCCGGCCGCCGACACGTTCAGCGAGCTGACGCCGCCAGCCATCGGAATCCGCAGCAGGTGATCGCAGGTGCGCCGGACCAACTCATGAAGCCCCGCGCCCTCGCGCCCCAGCACGATCACGCAGTCGCCGGTCAGGTCGAACTGGTCGTAATCGGCCGTCCCCCGTTCATCGAGCCCGATAATCCAAAGATTCTGGCGCTTCAGTTCTTCGAGGGCCCGCACCAGGTTCACCACCCGCGCGATGCGCAAATGCTCGATGGCGCCGGCGCTGGCTTTCACGGCGACTGGACTGAGCGGCGCTGAACGGCGCTCCGTCAACACCACGCCGTCTACTCCCGCGCCATCCGCCACCCGCAAAAGCGCGCCCAGATTTTGCGGGTCCTCGACGCCATCGAGGGCAAGGACCAGCCGTGCAGCGCCTGAATTGGGGGAGGCCGTGAACAGGTCTTCGATGGCCAGAAGCTCCTGCGCCCGAACCAGCGCCACAACCCCCTGATGGCCGGCCGTCTTGGCCATCAATGTGAGTTGCTCCCGCGACTCGTGCCGCACCCGCACTCCCGCCTGGCGGCACAGGTTCACCAGCCGCTCAAGCCGCTCATCCTGCCGCTCGCGGGCCACCAGCACATGGTCAAAACGCCTGCGGCCAGCCTTAAGCGCCTCCTCCACCGGATGCACGCCATACAAAACTTCCATAAGGGATAGTGTAGAAGATGGGTGGGTGCGGCCAAGGTCTGCCGCCAAGCTCTGTCTTGAAACGTCGCCGCAATGGCCGCATACTGGGGCTGTTCGAAACTCATGACTCCCTCCGTCAGAAAATCCTTCACCACGGTACTAGAGCCGCTCCCATGGGAGCTGGGCTGGATCATCGCTCCGATTCCGTTCGATATTGCGAAAGCGTGGCCGGTGCGGTGTCGATTGCGCGTGCGCGGTGAGATTTTCGAGGTGAATCAAAAGTCCGGAAGATTGAGCCACGAAGGCGAGGGGTTCGCTTTTCGCACGTCACTGTTTCCTGATTCGCGCGGCGAAGGGCATTTCCTGCTGGTGAATAAGAAAATGCAAGCCGCGGCCAAAGCCACGCTCGGATCGAAGGTCAGGATCCAATTGGAGCCCGATTTCGAAGAGCGAGTCGCGGAGATGCCCCCGGAGTTGAGCTCGGCTCTGAAAGGCGACCGCCGCCTGCGCCCCTGGTTCGATCGGCTCGGCCACTCGCGGCGCAAAGACATCGGTGGCTGGGTCAACCAGGCCAGAAGCAAAGAGAGCCGCAAGAAGCGAGCCGTACAGATGGCCGAGTGGCTGCTGCTTACGCTCGAAGGCGAGATTGATCCGCCGCCGATTCTGAAAGCGGCCTTTCAGTTCCAAGCGCAGGCGCGCGCCGGTTGGGAGGCGATGACTCCCACCCAACGTCGAAATCATTTACTGGGAATCTTCCACTACCAATCAGCGGAAAGCCGGGAAAAACGGGCCGCCAAAGCCATCGAAGATGCCCTGCGCGTGGCGCAAAAGAATGCTTCCAAACCCAGCGAACCATGAACCGGGGAAAGAAAGCGCGTACGAAATTCTCTTCTGTGTCGCCCCTCTGCCTTCGGGTCGAAGTCCTCACGTCGATCTCTTGATCCAGGAGCAAACGGGAAAGGACCAGTCCGCAATTGACCAGACAACTTGCTGCTTTTGTTCGATGGTAGAGACAGCAGTTGACAATCATGCTGCCGAATCAATGAAGAACGAAGGACCCATGACCCCCATTCAGCGTATCGCCGTTCTGGCTTTCAGCGTCTTCTCGACCCTGGCAATCGCGCAAACTCCAATCGCGCCACAGGATCAGCAACCCGGCAACCCGCCGCCGGTTACATCGCAGACCACCACCACAACAACCACCGTTCAGGACAACTCCGCGCCCCAGGCGGTCAGGGATTCTGCATTGCCGGTTTACGCCGACCCGGCGCCTTTGACCAAACGGGAGATGAGAGCACAGAGGAAACGGCAGAAGCAGTTGGAGAAGTCTGCGGACGCAGACGCCAAAGCCAGGAAGTACGACGCCAAGGCGCTGAAGCAGGACAACAAGTCCACCGACGCCGCAGAGAAGGCCAACGCTCCCGACTAGTCCCGTTAGCCACGCTGTGCAAGAGGTCGCCGGCGAAGCGTCGGTTACGCATGGCGGCGCGGCGTTGAATCAGCCGCCTCGTTGTTTCAGTCTCGGACCGGGACTTAGTGATGAAGTTGTGACTAAATCGGACTCTTTTGCCTCCAAATCAGTGCCTTTCTTGTTCGAACCTCGAATTTAAAGAGACCTGCCGGGCATCCTTATCGTCTAATGGAGCAAGATGAGCACTATTCCCTCCGTTCAGCCTTTCTTCGCGCGGACATCCGCCCAGGTCGATCAAGCACAGGTGCGGCAGGAAAGCCTTGCCGTGTCCGAGGGACTCAAGCGCCAGGAAGCCGGCTTGCTGGATCAGTTGATCGTCCGCTACCAGCATCGTTTACTTCGCTACCTGCTTTATCTCACCGGCAACCGCGAAATGGCCGAAGACCTGTTCCAGGAGGTCTGGATGCGCGTGATGGTGCGCGGAGCCCAGTTCAATGGGCAGGCCCGCTTCGACACCTGGCTGTTTACCATTGCCCGCAATCTGGTCATCGACCAGAAGCGCAAGCGGACCATGTCCAGCCTGGACGAACTTTTTGAGGGCGGCAGCGACGACGACCGGCCCATGAGCTTCGAGATCGCCGACGGCGAGCCGACCCCCTTCGACCGATTTGCAAACCTCGAGGATCGGCAACGGATTGCGGCCGCGCTGCTGCAGCTGGATACGCTTCATCGCGAGGTGCTGGTGCTTCGGTTCCATGAGGAGTTGTCGCTGGAAGAGATCGCCAAAGTCACGCGGGCGCCGCTTTCCACTGTAAAATCGAGACTTTACAGGGGAATGACGGCAATCAAGCCCAAGCTGGAACGGAACCGCCTGCGTCGCCAGGAGGCGGTGTGAAGAGTTCTGACTTTAGCGCCGGCGCAGACCCAGACACGAGAATCACCGACGCGGGAAAAGGCTTCGGAGTCAATCGCGATCTGGTGTCGGCGTTGGCTGGGAACCAGGCTAACCGAGACCGTGCCGTGGCGCACAGCACCCGCCGGGTGGTGCTTGCCTCGCTCGGCGTCATGCAAGAACAGAAGGCTGGACGCAAGCGGGTTCGCGCTGTGGCGCTGGCCGCCGCTCTGGTGGTTTTTCTCATCCTGGGCCCGTTGGTCTGGTGGGCTGGTGAAACCCTGATTGAAGAGGAGCGCCTGAGCGGTTTGTCGGGCCAGTTGAGCCTGGGAATTTTCTTCCTCAGCGCGGCGCTGCTGGCCTCTGCCTTGCTGGCCGGCTGGCTGCGCAAGAGATCCTGAGTCTCCGCCCCCTCGCACCCCCCTTCCTCCGAACAAAAGGAGCGGCGATAAGCAAGTGACCGCAACTTCCTGATTTGCTTTCCCGTCTCTATCAGTAGGGGTTAAGCATTGCACAACCTCCTGAAAGACCCTCCGAGGGAGGGCATTCTCTATGCGTGACCCACAATCCATTGCCGTCAATGAAGACGCCCGGATGATTCCGGCATGGTCCATTGTGACGGCGATCTCCGCTTTTGTTCTGGTCGAGTATTATTTCTGGCTGGTCTTGCCCAGGCAGCAGCATCATCAGCCGCCGCTCGGTTTTCACATCTATTTCAGCATCTCCGGCGGGGTGTTGATTGCTCTCTATTTCCTCATGGTCGGCTACGTCAGCAAAGACGCTCCGCGCCGCGCCATGAGTTCGCGTTTCTGGATCATGATCTGCTTTGTGATGCCCGGCGGCATCGGCGCGGTGCTTTACTTCCTGCTGCGCCAGCCGGAAGTTTCGCGTTGCCCGGCTTGCTCCACGCACGTGCAGAGCGATTTTCATTTCTGCCCGCAATGCAACTACCAGCTCACCGCCAATTGCGGCAATTGCTATCGCACTGTGCGCATCACCGACCAGTTCTGCACCCGCTGCGGCCATGAGCTTTCTCGCGACCACATGCCGGCGCGGCTGCGGGTGCTGGGGGAATAATCCTGCCATGCGGGCGCAGGGCCCGNNNNTTTCCATCCGGCGATTCGCATGACCATCTCCGCCCTCATCATCGACGACGAACAACTGGCCCGCGACGAGCTCAAGTACCTGCTCGACTCCGTGGGCGGCGTGGATGTGGTGGCCCAGGGCGCCAACGGCATCGAGGCCGTGGACCTGATCGAAGAGCATCATCCCGACCTTGTCTTCCTCGATGTGCAGATGCCCGGCCTTGATGGCTTTGCCGTGATCAAGCGGCTCATGGACCGCCACCGTTCGAAAGTCGGCCATGGACCCGGCCAGAGCCCTCAAAAAGATATCGAGCCCCTGCCCCAAATCATTTTTGCCACCGCCTATGATCAATACGCGGTGCGCGCCTTTGACGTGAATGCCGTCGATTACCTGCTCAAGCCGTTTGACCGCACACGCGTACAGCAGGCAGTGGAGCGCGTAAAGGGCCGCATGGCCGGCGGTGCTCCGGATGGGCCGACGGGCGGCGTTCCGGAGTCGCAAATCGATGCGCTGCTCAAGCTGCTCAATCGTCCCCATGGAGCTTCGCGGTTCCCCCAGCCAGCCAAGCTCATCGTGCAGGCGCAAAGCCGGCTGCTGCTTGTCGACCAGGCGGACATTTGCTACGCGGCCATCGATGAGGGCGTCATTCGCGTGGTCACGCAGACGTTTGAGGGACAGTCGAAGTGCCGCACGCTCGAGGAGCTGCTTGATCTGTTGGATTCAGCGCTGTTCTGGCGCGCCCATCGCGGTTTTGTGGTGAACATCAACCACATCCGCGAAGTGGTGCCATGGTTCAAGTCCAGTTACCAGTTGCGCATGAACGACAAGCGCCAAACCGAAATCCCCGTCAGCCGCGCGCAAACCCGGCGTCTCCGGGAGCTTTTCAATTTGTAAAGCGTGCCTCCGGAAGTCCGCGTTGCATCCGTGCACGGCTTCAAAAGCCTGCCATGAGCGCGCAGCCGAGAGGGGTCGCACGCCCGTGGAAATTGAGACGCAGAACGTGCGCCTGTTCCGGATTTTCTACTGCGGCGGCTGAACCACCAGATCGTCCGCCAGCTTGAAGTGCACAATCGATTCGGCCCGGATGTCGAGATCCCGGTTCCCGGTTGAGCCCGCCGCGGCGGCTCCAACCCCACCACCGACCAGGCCGCCGACCAGCAGCCCCACGCCCCCGGTGGCCACGCCGCCCACCAACATCCCCACCCCTGACCCTCCGCCAATCATGGCTGCCGAGCGTTTGCCCTTGCCCTTCTTGCTTTCCATCAGGTCCCGCGTCATGAGCGAATATCGCGTTCCATTGAGCGTGAGCGAGGTCAAGCGCAGTTCCAGGGTCGATCTCCCTTTGAAATGTCCCCTCTTATGCGCCTCATCCACTACGCCGCCAACCGGCGCGCCCTTCGGCACCAGTACGTTGTTGTCGCCGGGGGCAAAAACCGGGTCCACGATCTCGCCGGTAAAGGTGTCGCCCGCCTGGCTGGTTTTAACGTTGATGCTCTGATCCACCCGGATCGTCAGCGTTGTGCCGGCGGGAATGGTCACATCGACCGGCTTGACGGGCGCCGGCGGAGCTTGCGTTACTGCGGAAACTGTCGGCTCCTGAGAGGCGGGAACAGGCGCCCCGGCTGGGGCCGGCGTCGCGGTCGTCGTGATGGCCTCGCTCGTCTGGCCGGCGGCCGGCGGCTGCACAACGGTGGTCGTCGTAATTCCATTCTTGTCTACTGAAACCACTTGCTGTGGCCGCCCGGTTTTAACCGCCTGGGCCTTGGCCTGCTCCAGCGCCTTTTCCTGCTTGGACGCGCATCCGGAAAGCATGCCCGCCGCCAGGGCGAGCGAAATCATCCCCGACATCGGTCCGGAGCGTTTCAATGAGCCTGAATTGAACATGGTCAATCCCCCTGTGTGTCATTTCTTGCGTGCGCAGAATACCACACAGCGTCGGTGCAAATTTCAAGGAATTCACGATCAACTCATACCCTTCAGAATTGGCCTTTTACAGGCCTTGCTCAAGTTAAGAACTGCTGTCTCGTGCGCGCGAATACCCGCATTTCCTGTGCGCGACCAAAACGTCTCCTTCCGCTCTTTAGTAGCGCTGACTTTCCAACGTCTCTATTCTGTGTTTGAATTAGCTCGCTCGGTGCCTGTGTGGCTCAGGATTCGTTCAATCTGTCCGTCTAATCACCGGGGCGCCAGGTCGTTCGTGAAAAAGGTCCGTGAAACAGAAGGAAAGGCCCATGACCCATTCGCGCAGGTCTTTTGTGAAGACCGGTCTCAAATCCGGCGCGGCTCTGGCCGCAGCCACACTTGCCAGGCAGCTGAGCGCCGTCGCGGCGATGGCCAGTGACAGCGAAAACCCTTCCGCGCTCAGCCAGTTTGGCTACGGCGATGTCGAATTGCTCGATGGACCGATGCGCCAGCAATTCCAGGCCAACCACGCCTTCTACTCGGCTCTCGATGAAGACAGCCTGCTGAAACCCTTCCGCCATCGCGCTGGGCTCACTGCGCCCGGTGAAGACATGGGCGGATGGTACAGTTGGGCGCCACTCGGCGATATCGACAAACCGGGTAACAATGGCTTTGCGCCATGCCACAGTTTCGGACAGTATCTCTCCGGCCTGGCGCGCGACTACGCCGCGACCGGGAACAAGGCCACGAAGGAGAAGGTGCATCGACTGGTGAGCAATTTCGCTCCGGCTATCTCAGAACATTTCTGGGATGACCACCGATTTCCCGCGTATACCTATGACAAAATCTCGATCGGTCTTCTGGATGCGCACCAGTTCGCCGCCGATCCGCAAGCGCTTAAGGCTCTCGATAAAGCCCTGGACTCGGTGTCAGCCCACTTGCCGCCCCGCGGTCTCTCGCGCGCCGAGCAGTACGCCCGCCCTCACAAGGACGAGTCCTTTTGCTGGGACGAGCCCTACACGCTGCCCGAGAATTTCTTCATCGCATGGCAGCGCGGCGCGGGGAACCGGTACCGCAACATGGGCATCCGATTCCTCGCCGACGACTGGTATTGGGATCCGCTCGCCGCAGGGAAAAATGTTCTCCCCGGCAAGCACGCCTATAGCCATGTGAATGCCATGAGCAGCGCCATGCAGGCTTATCTTGTGCTGGGCAGCGAGAAACATCTCCACGCCGCGCAGAATGGCTTCGGTTTTCTCCGCGACACGCAGAGCTTCGCCACCGGCGGGTGGGGACCCGATGAAAATTTCCGCGCTCCCGGAAGCGGCGAAATCGGCCAGAGCCTTTCCAAAACTCATTCGAGCTTCGAGACTCCTTGCGGATCTTATGCGCACTTCAAGATCACTCGCTATCTGCTGCGCGCGACACGCGACAGCCGCTACGGCGACAGCATGGAGCGGGTTCTCTATAACTGCATTCTCGGCGCACGGCCCATCAAGGAAGACGGGCACGGCTTTTACTACTCCGACTATAACCACGATGGATCGAAGTTCTATCACCCGTATAAGTGGCATTGCTGCACCGGCACCTTTGCCCAGGTCACAACGGACTACGGCATCAGTGCCTATTTCCGCGATTCCAACGCAATATACGTCAACCTCTATGTCCCCTCGCGCGTAACATGGGCCCAGGGCACGCAGCGCATTTCACTCACCCAGCAAACGAACTATCCTCACCATCCCACCACGCAGATTGTCGTATCGACCGATAAGTCGAGCGCCTTTCCGATCTATCTCCGCATCCCCGCCTGGGCCGGCGCTAAAACCACCCTCGCCGTGAATGGAAAGCGCGCGCTTGCGAGTCCGACGCCGGGCCAGTTTGCGCATCTCAACCGCACCTGGAAGGACGGCGACCGCATCGAAATCGAATTCGACATGCCTTCTGTGCTAGAGCCCGTCGATCCGCAGCATCCTGATTTGCAGGCCCTCGTGCACGGCCCGCTGGCGCTGTTCAGTGTCGGCCAAATTCCAGACAAGATAAGTAAGCAGCAGCTCCTCGCCGCCACGCAGATCTCTTCCGGCTCAACCGACTGGCAGACAAAAACCGCCGCGGGCAATCTGACACTCCGCCCCTTCACATCTATCAACGATGAGCATTACCGCCTCTACCTGAACACCGAAGCCTGAACGCCAAAAGCCCCATTCGAAAGCGGGGCTTCGGTTAACTCGCCGAAATGTTATGCCGCGCAAGCGGCGTCTGCCCCACCGCAGGTGGCAGGTGGTTAGGGCCTATCGTAAAAACGGAAGAACAGCGATGGCTTCGCGCAAGGCTCAGCTTTCGCCACCAGTTCCGTCGCCTGGCTATCGCTCAGTGGCGTAAATCCCCGCGCCAGGTGCACGTTCTCCTCAAGCTGAACAATCGTGTCGCAGCCGATGATGACCGTGCTTACCGGGCGCGACAGCGTGTAATACAGCGCCTCGCGCATGGTCAGCGTGC
>PMOF01000116.1:0-321 GCA_003162495.1 Acidobacteriaceae bacterium | reverse complement strand
TGCGGATCGGCCGCATTCATGGCCATCAAAATCGTGTCAAAGGGATAGCGCTTGATGCCTTCGATCAGCGAGTCGGGCCGGTAGTGGCCGGTGAGGCCGAGATAGCGCACCACTTTCTGCTGCTGCATCTCGACAAGCGCTTCCATTGCGCCGCCCTTGGCAAACACCGCGTTGATATCGGTCATGGTGCCGATGTCGTGCAACTGCCACAGGTCCACGTGGTCGGTCTGCAGCAACTGCAGCGACTTCTCGATCATGCGCATCGAGTCGTCGCGCGTCCGCTCTTTGGTTTTGGTGGCGAGAAACGCCTCGTTGCGCCGG
>PMOF01000020.1:3705-4369 GCA_003162495.1 Acidobacteriaceae bacterium | reverse complement strand
CCCATCATGCCCCAGCCGATCACGCCGATGGAGATGCGATTGGAAGCCGAGGGGCGGCCTCGGCCCCATGCGCTCGCGGGTAGCATCGCCGCGGCTCCCGCTCCCTTGATAAAATCGCGCCGCGAAAATGAATTGAGCGAAGCGGAATCGGTTGCTAGGTTTTTCATCGTCGTCTCCGATTTTTTTCTTCTGCGCGTCAGTCGCAATCTACAGCGCGATCAAACCGCAGCTTCGATGTCCGTAGGCATTGTTGCACACCCACGCTGGCTGCCCGGCTCAGCACGCACGTCCGGCGTGGAGCCCTACGAGTTTGTTGAAAAACTCTCCTTGGATGAAGGGTACGGGCTTCAGCCCGTACATAAACCCCTAGGAATGTGTAGGGCTTTAGCCCCCGAGGTTTAGTTTTTGGGGCTATAAATGCCTTCTCAAAAAACTCCTATATGCGAAACGCACTGCAAATGAGCCGGATTGCCGGAAGACTTTAATTTCAGCCCGCCGCCTGGCCGGCCCCACTTCCCCGAAACATCTTCCAGAACTCCACAAACCCCTTAAGCCGCACCACGTGAAAATAATCGCTCGCCACTAAATAAAACAAAGCCGAAGCAGCCCACACCACGTGCAATGTGCCGCCCCCTAGCTCGTCGCTGAAGGGAAGCGGCGCGGC
>PMOF01000020.1:0-3697 GCA_003162495.1 Acidobacteriaceae bacterium | reverse complement strand
GGCCAAGAGAGGAAACCGCGGAGCGGTCTTCAAGCAGCACCAGCAGCGGCGCAATGGAAAGCGGCCAGCTCACCAGCGCCCACGCTGTATAGAAACCCAGCGTAAGGAAAATCACCCACATCGAGTAGCCCACCAGGTCCGGTTCTGCGGCCGAGGTAATGTGTGTTGCCGCCGCCCATTCAATGCAGCGGAACCAGCCCCAGCAAGTTATACCCAACCCCACCAGGAACGCCGCCTGCAGCAACATGAGTTCCATGGGCCGGAACGGCAGCCGTGGCTCTATCCGCTTTAAAACCAGGTTGCGTCCCAAGCCGGAAACAACCACCCAGGCCAGCGCGGCAACCGGCACCAGCCAGCGCATGACGTGAATCGCGTGCGGCTGATAGAGCGTCCACGCATGGTCGAGCTGCACCACCGCCACCCACGGGTTTTGCGCATCGACCGCGGTCAGCCCCGAGGCTTCCGGCGGAAGCGCCGTGAGGATCTGTTGCATCCGCATCCAGCAGATCGCCAAAAACGGAATCCCGAAGATCCAGCGCCAGGCCACCTCGATCGCGAGCAGCGAGGGTCGGCCCACAACCCAACCCATTTGACCCACAAGAGACTGAGTTCCGCGCAGTGGCGCGGCCACCCTACTTCACCACCGAGGCCCCCCGCGACGGGTCTTTGTCGCTGGGGTGGAGCACCAGGTTCACCAGCTTGCCCGGCACCACAATCACCTTGACCACAGTTTTGCCCGCCGTGCGCGCCTGCACCTTGGCTTCGCCAAGCGCTGCCGCTTGAATCGTCATCACATTCGCGTCTGCAGCTACGCGGATCACGGTCACCAGCTTGCCGTTGATCTGCACCGGAATTTCGAGTTCGTCTTCCCTGGCAAGCTCCGCGTCGCTCACCGGCCAGGGCGCACGCAGCAAGCTGCCCTGCTCGCCCAGCTGCTCCCACAATTCGGCCGCAAGATGCGGCGCAAACGGCGCCAGCAGCAGCACCAGGGAGCGCAGCAGCTCCAACATCACCGGCGCGGAAATTTCCCCAGCAGCCAATTGCACGTCCGCACTCTGAATCTCGTTCACCAGTTCCATGATGGCCGCCACGCACGTGTTGAAGTGCCAGCGCCCCTCGAAGTCCAGCGTGATCTTCGCGATGGTCTGATGCAGCTTGCGCAGCAGCTTCAGCGAAGTCCCGCTCGGCGCTTCGGGTCGCTGTCCGCGCGCCGTCCGCGCCATCGGCGCATACTTTGTCCCCAGCCGCCACACCCGCCCCAGAAAGCGGCTCACTCCCGCAACGCCATCATCCTGCCAGTCCAGGTCGCGGTCAGGAGGCGCGGCAAACAGTGAATACATCCGCGCCGCGTCGGCTCCGAAGCGGGCCACCATGTCGTCGGGCGAAACTATATTCCCCTTCGACTTCGACATCTTGGCCCCGTCCTTGACGACCATGCCCTGCGTAAACATCCGCCGCACCGGCTCATCTTCCTCCACCAGTCCCAGATCGCGCATAACCCGGGTCCAGAACCGCGAATAAATCAGGTGCAGAATCGCGTGCTCCACGCCCCCGATGTACTGGTCAATCGGAAACCAGTACTTCACCACCGCCGAATCAAACGGCGCCTTCGAATTTTTCGCGTCCGTATAGCGGTAGAAGTACCAGCTCGAATCGACAAACGTGTCCATCGTGTCGGTTTCGCGCTTGGCCGGTCCGCCGCATTTGGGGCACGTGGTATTCACAAACTCCGGCACCCGCGCCAGCGGCGACCCGCCCTGCTGCGTGATTTCAATCTGCTCCGGCAACAGCACGGGCAATTGATCGTCCGGCACCTGCACCAGCCCGTCCCGCTCGCAGTGAATCATCGGAATCGGCGTGCCCCAGTAGCGTTGCCGGCTCACACCCCAATCCTTCAGCCTAAACGTAACCGTCGCCTTCCCGAATCCCTCGCGCGCGGCCATCTCCGCCAGCACGCGCTGCGCCCGCTCGCAGCTCAGCCTGTCGAACTCGCCGGAATTCATCAGCACGCCGTCCTCTGACAGATACGGCAGCACAACCGCCGGTGTCTCGTTCTCTGGCCGGATCACCTGCACAATCGGCAGCCCGTATTTACTCGCAAATTCGAAGTCCCGCTCATCGTGCGCAGGAACGCTCATGATGGCGCCCGTGCCGTAGTCGGCCAGGATGTAATTGGCCACCCAGATCGGCACCCGTTCGCCGTTGTAGGGATTCACCGCAAACCGCCCCGTCGCCACTCCATGCTTTTCGATCGCGCCCAGGTCCCCAGCTTCTCTGGCCTTCTTCTGCTGCTCGATCAGCTCGTCCACCTCGGCCTTCAGCCTCGGATCGGAGGCCGTAAACGCCGCCACCAGCGCGTGCTGCGGCGCAAGCTGCACGCTCGTCGCCCCAAAGATCGTGTCCACGCGTGTTGTAAAGACTCGAATGCGCTGACGGTCTGTTCCCTGTTCCCTGTTCCCTATTCCCAGCTCTTCGGTTCCTGTTCCCTGGTCCCTTGTTCCTAGTCCCTGGTCGTCTTTTTCCGCCAGGAAAAAGTCGACCTCCGTCCCTTCGCTGCGCCCAATCCAGTTGCGCTGCATGGTGCGCACTTTTTCCGGCCAGCCATCCAGCGCCTCCAGACCCTCCAGCAATTCCTCGGCGTAAGCCGTAATGCGGAAGAACCATTGCACCAGGTCGCGCTGTTCGACAATCGTGTCCTCGTGCCGCCAGCACCGACCGTCGATCACCTGCTCGTTGGCCATCACGGTGCAGCACTCCGGGCACCAGTTCACCTTGCTCTTCTTGCGATAGGCCAGGCCCCTCTCGTACATGCGCAGAAAGAACCACTGGTTCCACCGGTAGTAGTCCGGGAAGCACGTGGTCACTTCCGCGTCCCAGTCGAACCCCATGCCCAGTCGCATGAACTGCCGCTTCATTGCGGCGATGTTCGAGAGCGTCCACTCGCGCGGAGGCACATTGTTCTTGATCGCGGCGTTTTCAGCCGGCAGCCCGAACGCGTCCCACCCCATCGGGTGCAGCACGTTGTAACCCCGCATCCACATGTGCCGCGCCAGCGCGTCGCCGATCGAATAGAGGCGCACGTGCCCCATATGCAGCTGCCCGCTGGGATACGGCAGCATCTCGAGCACATAGTACTTGGGTTTGCCGCAGGTTGCCGGTTCAGCCGCGTAGAGTGCAGGCTCCGCGGCCCAGCGCGCTTGCCACTTGAGTTCAATCGCCGCCGGGTCGTAACGCAATTCTTTCTCGTCCGTCATCACCTTCCAGTGTAAACGCGACATTCAAGGAGCCCCGCCGCGAATGCCCGGCTGTGCGCCTGCCTCTGGTGGAACGAAAACGGGTGTATACTGTGTATGACAGCGAATACGAGGTGCCCTTTTGTTAGCGGTACGCATTCCAAACTCGATGGAAGACCGGCTTGCCAGGCTTGCCAAATTGACGGGAAGGCCCAAGAGCTTCTATGTCCGCCAGGCTCTGGAAGCGCATCTCGAAGAAATCGAGGACACCTACACCGCCCTCTACAGGCTTGAGAACCCCGCGCGGCGCTGGACCTTGGAGGAATTGGAGCGCGGACTTGACCGCCAAGGCTAAGCAAGCCCAGCCTGAGCAGAAACACCGTCCTCATTGGACAGTCGAATTCGACGATCGCGCCCGCAAGGAACTGCGCAAACTCGCCCCCGAAACCCAAAAGGCAATTCTC
>PMOF01000148.1 GCA_003162495.1 Acidobacteriaceae bacterium | reverse complement strand
GCGTGCAGGCCGTAGTTTCCCGGCGCGTCGGGTTGCGCGAACACTTCGCCTGTCGAGGTCGTCTGGTTCGCCAACGATCCGCCTTTCGCTGTGCGTGGCTTTGCGCGTGGTCCTATGCGTGATTTTGCTTGATTGCTTACAGATTGCTTTAGTCTTGCGCGCGCGCCGCACCAAGTCAAGGATTGGCCGCTTCAATCATCTTTTCAAAATTGCGATCAGCGACGGAGGATTTCCTTATACTGCGTACCATGCAATGGATCCGGCTCACTCTGCTTCTCACAGCGTCGGCGTTCGCCGCGGCCCAATCGCCAACATCGCCGTCGCAGCAGGTCTGGCAGATGCAGGACTCGGGCGCCACGGCTGGACTCCGCGGGATCGATTCAGTGGACGGAACCATCGTGTGGGCCAGCGGGACGGGCGGGACCGTGCTGAAGACGATTGACGCCGGCGTGCACTGGCAGAAATGCGCGGTGCCGGATGCGGCGACGGATGGCGCGACACTGGATTTCCGCGGGGTGCAGGCGTGGGATGCGACGACGGCGATCGTGATGGCGTCCGGGCCGGGGGACAAGAGTCGACTCTATAAAACAACCGACGGGTGCAAGTCTTGGCGTCTCCTTTTGAAGAATCATGACAAAGATGGATTTTGGGATGGAATTGTTTTTGGATTGCGGAATACGGGCTTTCTTTTCGGCGATCCCGTCGCAGGGAAATTCGTTCTGCTTTTCACGCTGGACAAGGGAAAAACCTGGAACCCAGTGAAGACGAACGATCTCTCTTCGGGGTCAGAGAAAATTGGCGCGTTTGCCGCCAGCAACTCGGCCATGACGCTGGATGCCAATGATAACGTTCCAATCTTCGGCACCAGCGGACCCGGAGGCCCGTGGCTCTACTCTCCCGACTTAGTATGCACGGCATTGTCCGCAGCGTCTGATCCTGTGTCGTGTCTTGAAGGAGGATTGCGGTTTGACCGCCAAGTGTTGCCCATGGCTGGAGATTCCGCAAGCGCCGGAATCTTCTCGGTCCAGAGTATTTCGCCGGGGTTCGAGAGATTTACCTCCGTGGCCGTAGGCGGCGATTACACCAAGCCCAGCGAAGAAAAGGGGACAGCCGCATGGTCGGAAGACCTTGGTCAGCACTGGACCGCCTCTACCACTCCGCCGCACGGCTACCGTTCCACCGTTCAATGGTCCGAATCTCTCCACCTCTGGATCACCGCCGGGACAAACGGCTCCGACATCAGCCGCGACGACGGTCGCACCTGGCAGCCGCTCGACAACGGCAACTGGAACGCGCTCTCGCTGCCCTTCATCGTCGGTCCCAACGGCCGCATCGGCCACCTCAACCCGGCCTCAATTCCCAAACCATAGCCGCGAGCGAAGCGCAGTTGGCTGCAGCGCAGGTGCCCGCCGCAATCCCGCGAGCCCCGGCGCTTTCCCGGGCTATGACACGAAGGTGACCCCGGACACCAAATTTGCAGAATTTAAGCACCGCACTAAGGTAAAATTGTGGTAACCGGATGACTCAAACTTCTCCAGCGGCTGCCAGCCAGGCCACCCGCTCCCTGCGGGAACCGGACCTGCGGACTCCGATCATCCAGGTAAGCGACCTTCAAAAGACCTACCAGACTGCCCGCGGCGCCCTTAACCTGTTTCAAGGCCTCAACCTGCAGGTGGAGGCAGGCGAAATGGTGGCGCTTGTGGGCCAGTCCGGGGCAGGTAAAAGCACACTTTTGCACATTTTAGGGGCTCTTGATGCTCCTTCCGCGGGGACTGTATACTGCGCCTCAACCAATGTGGCAAATCTTTCTACCCGACAGGCCGCGGCCTTTCGCAATCGGGAGATTGGATACGTCTGGCAGTTTCATTACCTGCTGCCGGAGTTTACGGCTCTGGAAAACGTGGCCATGCCGCTGTTAGCCCGCGGTACCAACCGCAGGGAGGCGACCCAAGTGGCGGCAAACTGGCTGAGGGAAGTTGGCCTGGACGATCGCAGCGACCATCGGCCCGGCGAGCTTTCCGGCGGTGAGCAGCAGCGCGTCGCCCTGGCTCGGGCCCTGGTCAACAACCCCCGGCTGCTGCTGGCCGACGAACCGACCGGCGACCTGGACGAGATTACCGCCGGACGCGTCTTCGAACTGATTGAACGATTGCACAGAAGCCACGGCCTCACTTCAATCCTGGTGACGCATAACCTTGACCTTGCGGCCCGCTGTACGCGAGCCTTGCGCCTAGAAGGGGGTCGGCTGTCTCCGCTGGCAGCCCGCCCAAAAGCGGCTTTCATACCGGATGATTTGGAATGAAAAGCACCCTTTGAGGCCGATTTTGAGTCTTAACAGATAAGCAACCTGCGCAGGGAGGACTCAATCCCAACCAGGTAGCCGGGGCAGGATGGAAGTTCTCTGAAACCACGGAGGACGATGGAGCCGCAAAAAAAGCTCTGAAACCATCCCAAAGAGCTGTTCGGGGGCAGGCACCGCATTTCCATGGGGCCTCCGGCGGCGAAGTCAAAAGAGGGGCACGCGCGGGTTGGGTTGAGGCCGGCATTTCAAGCGGACAGCCACTCCAGCCGATAGCCT
>PMOF01000279.1 GCA_003162495.1 Acidobacteriaceae bacterium | reverse complement strand
GTTCGGTCGCTCTGGATGACAAGCCTTTTGGGTGGCACAGGGTGGGGTCCTTAGTTTTGACTCCTCCACCCTGCCCTCCTATATAATCCAAGGAGTTCCTGCTGACGTCTCCGCTCGCGTCTTTTGCCGTCTCAGTCCCCCCTCCGGGCGCGGCCTCTGAAGAAAAAGCGGTTTGGTTTCTCAGGAGGCACAGGCTCTCGTCCGCGCTGAAACACGGACAGCCACACAGGAATTCCGAAGGAGTTTTCGACTCAAATGAAGCGATCGCTTGCCCTAATTGTTACGCTGGCCTCAGGGTTTGTCCTGGGCGCAGCCGCTCAAACTTTGCCTGTTCCCGCCCAGGCTCCCGCTCCCGCAACCGCTGCGCCAGCGCAGGCAGTCCCCGCGAAGGTTGCCGTGATTGCCTTTCAGGCCGCCGTGGGCCAGACCAACGAATTTCAGCGCAACTTTGCCGATCTGCAGAAGAAGTTTGAACCGAAGCGCACCCAGCTCAAGACTCTGTCCGATGAGATCGACGGTCTGGAGAAGGCGCTTCAGGCGCAGGGCGACAAGCTGAGCGATGCCGAACGCGCCAGCCGGACCAAGTCCATTGACGAAAAGAAGAAGCAGGCGCAGCGCTTCGCCGAGGATGCGCAGACCGATCTCCAGGGTGAGATGCAGACGGTCTATGAAGGCGTGGCGGGCAAGGTCTTTGAGGTTCTGGAGAGCTATGCGCAGCAGCAGGGCTACACGCTGGTGGTAGACGGGACCGGAAGCCAGCAGCAGGCGCCCGTGGTGCTGTATGCCAGCCCCTCGACGGATATCACCAAGGCGATCGTTGCCGCTTACAACCTGAAATCGGGAGTGCCTGCTCCACCGCCGCAGGAAGCGGAGCCTGCAGCCCCAACGCCCAAGCCGGCAGCGCCGAAGCCGGCGGCCAAGGCCCCCGTTTCGCACTGAGACGAGAAATCCAATGCAGACAGAGGCCTCGCCTGGCGGGGCCTTTGTCGTTCCACGGGATGCGTGGCCGGCGCGTAAAGTGCAGCCGCCGACGGCGACAGGGGCCGCTGATTCTTAGATTGACGCTGCGATTGCGGTCCCCCTATAATCTCTTGCTGGCTCCCTCTTGCGTCCTCTCCCCCGTCTATTCTCATGGCTGCGCAGGGATCGTGCGCAGCGCAATAAAGCAATTCCGAAGGAGTATTGCATTCCAATGAAACGTTCGCTTTTGCTGGTTGTTTTGCTCGCCTCCGGCCTGGTCCTGAGCGCATCCCCACAGACATCGCTTGCCCCGGCCGCAGCGTCGCCTGCCGAACCCGCATCCGCGGCTCCGGGCGGCCCCAACAAAATTGCCGTCATCTCGTTCCAGTTGGCCGTGGCGCAAACCAACGAAGGTCAGCGCAACTATGCCGACCTGCAGAGCAAGTACGCGCCGCGAGAGAATGCACTGAAGACGCTCAGCGCCGACATTGACACTTTGACGAAGCAACTGCAGGTGCAGGGCGACACCTTGAGCGATACCGAGCGGGCCAGCCGCGCCAAGACGATTGACGATAAGAAGAAACAGTTGGACCGCTCGTCAGAGGATCTCAAGAGCGACGGGAACCAGGACATCCAGCAAATGTACAGCACCCTGGCGGCAAAGGTTTTTGAGGTTCTTTCGAACTACGCTCAACAGCAGGGATACACGATGGTTCTGGACATCGGCGAGCAGCAAAGTCCGGTCCTCTATGCGAGTCCAGGTCTGGACATTACCAAGACGATTATTGCGGCGTACAACGTCAAGTCGGGCGTGCCGGCCCAGCCGGCGCGACCGGCCTCAGCCGCTCCTCAGCCGCCCGCAGGACACTAGGAACTGAGCTATATTGCTCATGGAGAAAGGCTCCGCAATTCCGGTCCTGGCGCTTGTATTGAATCCATTTGAAAAGGTGGAGATCCGGGCGCCCGGCGAGGCACGGGAAGGGCGATCGGGAGCGCGCGCCGCGCTGTGGAAAAAGTTGTGGGAATCTTTCGGGAAATCCTCAAACAAATTCCAATATCCACTCTTGCCAATCTGAGTGGGATTCTGATAGACATGACAAACCCTTATAAATCAACAAAAGGTTGATGGCCGCGTCTTCCCTTCCGGGCCAGCCCGGCCAGCGGACGCAGAGCCCTGTTCTCAGGACTTTCCCACATTCCCGTATGAACGTGCGGTGACTCAAAGTGTGTTTTTGACTAAGAGAATGAACTACTTCTGCTGGTCTTCGCCCACTCGCAAAACGGCCAGAAAGGCTTCCTGGGGGATGTCGACTTTGCCGATCCGCTTCATGCGTTTCTTGCCTTCCTTCTGCTTTTCCAATAGTTTGCGTTTGCGGGAGATGTCGCCGCCGTAGCACTTGGCCAGGACGTTCTTGCGCAGGGCGGCTACGGTTTCACGGGAGATGACCTTGGCGCCGATGGCCGCCTGGATAGCGACCTCGAATTGCTGACGCGGGATGAGCTCGCGCATTTTGGAAACGAGCGCTTTGCCGCGGTCGTAGGCGAAGTCGCGGTGAACGATGATGGAGAGCGCGTCCACAGGTTCGCCGGAGACAAGGATGTCGAGCTTGACCATGGGCGAGACCCACTCGCCGGCCAGTTGATAGTCCAGCGAGGCATAACCGCGGGAGATCGACTTGAGGCGGTCGTAGAAGTCGAGCACGATCTCGTTGAGCGGAAGCTCGTAAGTGAGCATGACGCGCGTGGGGGAGACGTACTCAAAGTTCAACTGGCGGCCGCGCTTTTCTTCTACCAGCTTCAGGATGCCGCCTACATATTCTTCGTTGGTGAGGATCTTGGCGGTGATGACCGGCTCTTGAATTTTTTCGATGTTGGTGGGCTCGGGCCAGCGGGAGGGATTGTCCACTTCGATCACGCTGCCATCGGTGAGCGTGATGTGATAGCGCACGCCGGGCGCGGTGGTGATCAGGTCCAGTTCATATTCGCGTTCGAGGCGTTCCTGAATGATCTCCATGTGGAGCAGGCCGAGAAAACCGCAACGAAAGCCGAAGCCCAGCGCAACCGAGCTCTCCGGCTCGAAGAAGAACGATGAATCGTTGAGGCGCAGTTTTTCTAGAGCGTCGCGCAACAGAGTGTGTTCGTGCGAATCGACGGTGTAGAGGCCCGCGAAGACCATGGGCTTGATGTCTTCAAAGCCGGGCAACTGCGCGGGCGCGGGGCGGGCGTCGTCGGTTACAGTGTCGCCGATCTTGGTATCGCCGACGGTCTTGATGGTAGCTGCGAAGAAGCCCACTTCGCCGGCGGAAAGCTCACCGATCTCGACCGGCTTGGGCATGAGCACGCCCATGGATTCGACCTCAAAAGACTTTGAGTTGGACATGAGGCGAATGCGCTGGCCCTTGCGCATGGTGCCCTGCATCACGCGCACCAGCACGATGACGCCGCGATACGAATCGAACCAGGAGTCAAAGATGAGCGCCTGGAGCGGGGCGTCGGGATCGCCTGTCGGCGGCGGCAGGCGGTGAACGATGGCTTCGAGGATCTCGGCTACGCCCTGGCCGGTTTTGGCGCTGCACGCGATGGCGTCGGTGGCATCAAGACCTACGGCCTTTTCAATGGCTTCCTGGGTGCGCAGGATGTCGGCCGAGGGCAGGTCAATTTTGTTGATGACGGGAATGATTTCGAGGCCGTGGTTGATGGCGAGGTAGGCATTGGCGAGGGTCTGGGCCTCAACGCCCTGGCTGGCGTCGACCACCAGCAGCGCGCCTTCGCAGGAGGCCAGGGAGCGCGAGACTTCGTAGCTGAAGTCCACGTGGCCGGGAGTGTCAATGAGGTTGAGCTGATAGGTGTTGCCGTCATGGGCCTTGTACATCATGCGAACCGCGTGAGCCTTGATGGTGATACCGCGCTCGCGTTCGAGGTCCATATCGTCCAGGATCTGGGCCTGCATCTCGCGTCCGGTGACGGAGCCTGTGTATTCGAGCAGACGGTCGCTCAAGGTCGACTTGCCGTGGTCGATGTGGGCGATGATTGCGAAGTTGCGAAGGAAGCGGACGTCCATGCGGGGGTTGGCAAAAGAGGGCCTCTGCGCCTTCGAGCACGCGTTGCCGTCATGGCATAGCTTATCATCGGCGTAGCGCCTTCCGTGAGCCGATGCTGACCCTGGAAGCCGCACCCTTTTCATGCGCGATCGTTGGTATTGGTATCGTTTGGTTGGAACGGGCGTGCTGGCGCTGGCGCTGGCAGGGTGCGATCCCTCGCATCCCGCGCCAAAGCCTGCAGTCCTGCAGCCGCAGGCCACGGCGCCGGCATTGACGGCGGCTTCCGCGCAAGCGCCGCAAGCAACAGCTCCAGCAGCGCCTCCGGCGCCGACAGCCGCGGAACAGCGCGTGACTGTGCTGATCGGGCAAGTGGAAGACGCCTATAAGCGCGGAGAGCAGGATTATCACAAGGGGAAGTTGCCCGACGCGAAAGCGGAGTTCGATCGCGCGGT
>PMOF01000305.1:2482-5851 GCA_003162495.1 Acidobacteriaceae bacterium | reverse complement strand
CCACCGTGTGCAATCCAGCACAGACCTCCGGCAAGATCAATTAGAAACTAAGGTCAATGAGTTTACCTAACAGCTTACCCAGCATCTTTGGGGAGTTATTAGATCAAACTCTTTTGCAGGGCTCACTCTTCCATCTGCTCAGTAGCAAAACAGCTGCGGGCCGGGACTTCAGATCTGTCAACGGGTAGGCAGGGCTGCTGTGAGCTTGTTACAAGACCATCACAAATCTAACGCAAGACAGCCTGATTCGTGCGAATGGTTCTCCAATTTGACTGCTTAGCTCAATTTATGAGCAAGGCAGACCAACACAGCAAGAATGCGGACCACGGGGTGATTCCCAAGTCCCACATAGGTGACATATGTCTAACTCGACTTTCCCCATTTCGTTGCTCGATTCAGCATGCCAGCCGACACTGGTGCGCAAGCTCCCCAAAAGTCCAACTGCAACCATTGAGAACGATGTTGTGACCCTTGCCAAGGGCGGCGACCATGAGGCTTTCACCGAGCTTTACATCATGCACAAACGGCGTGTTTTTTCCATTTGCATGCGTATGGTGCGGGATTACTCGCTAGCCGAGGACCTGACCCAGGAAACTTTTCTTCAGTTGCATCGCAAGCTGGCATCGTTTCGCGGTGAATCGGCTTTTACCACATGGCTGCACCGGCTGGCAGTCAATACCACGCTGATGCACCTGCGCAAGCGGGGTCTGTCTTTAACCTCATTGGATTATCTGATTGCGGAGGTACCTGAGGAGCGCGCCGGACGGGGGTTTGGCACTTTGGATTTGAGACAGGCCGGCGCCATCGACCGCCTGGCCATCGAACGCGCCGTTTCCTCTCTGGCGCCCGGCTATCGCACCGTTTTTAACCTTCACGACGTGCAGGGATTCGAGCATGGCGAAATCGCCTCCATGCTCAACTGCACGCGCGGCAATACCAAGTCTCAGTTGCATAAGGCGCGGCGCATACTGCGGCGAGCACTTAAGCCTTCTTTGCAGGTAAAGGTTCCGGCACGGCCGCGAAATAATATGGCTCAACTGCCATTGTCTGCATAACCGGCGCACGCCAAAACGAAGACTGCATCGCGCTGGCTTCTGGCATAGCCGCCTTCACAGTTATCTCCGTTAANNCGCGCGCACTCCGCGATCACGGCGCGATCACGCCGCGGAACGAATCGCTAATGCCGTCCCATTCCAATCGACGATTGAGATGGCCATCGATACTCTGTGGCCGCGAACCCCTCGACTCGATCGCAAAAGGGAACGTACAACTGATCGGGTCGACGGCTTGTTTGTATATTTCAGATTCAGCGGGTTGGTCTGTATCTCTTTTGATTGCAGAAGCAAAATGTCTGAAGAACCAAGAAGTAACCTTGCAGTAACAAGCTGCGTAATCCACCACCGGTTACATTGGGCTGGCCGCCGACGCTGGAATTGTCTTCTCTATTTAAAGATTCTGCAGCGACCCCGTGTACGATAAAAACCAATTGATCATTGAGCTTTAACAATGCGCTTCCGAGTTTTTTCGAGGATGCAATTGTCTCAAACTCGTCGGGGGCCCATTCACATTCAGCCGGCAGCAAAACAGATGCGGGTCACGGTTTCGACCTCGCCAACGATTAGGAAGATGCGGAACAGAACTGAGTCAATTGATTCGGGAAAAACGATGCATCATACGGCGCAATTGGTTTTATGTGCCGAAGGTTCTCCCACTCGGCTACTTGTCTCAATCAATGAAGTAAGTAGACCTACTCAGAAAATCTGCGGCCCTGGGTCAGTTTCAAGGTCCGCGACGGAGGCACATGTTGAACTCGAATTTTCCAATTTCGTTGCTTGGTTCCAGTTGCGGCCCTGTTCTGCGCAAAGCCGCCAGGAATCTAACCAGTTCCAGTGACGCCGATGTTGTGGCCGACGCCAGAGATGGCAATCACCAAGCTTTTGCAGAACTTTACTCCCGGCATAAGAGGCGTGTTTTCTCAATTTGCATGCGCATGGTTCGTAATTATTCCCTGGCCGAAGATCTTACCCAGGAAACCTTTCTACAAGTTCACCGCAAGCTTGCGTTGTTTCGCGGTGAGTCCTCTTTCGCCGCCTGGCTGCATCGAACCACTGTCAATACCGTCTTGATGCACCTGCGCAAACAGGGCCTCAACCTTATTTCATTTGATTACCTGACAGCGGAGGTTCCTGAAGTACGCGCAGGAAAGAGTTTCGGCACTTTGGATCTGAGACAGACCGGCACCATTGACCGCCTGGCGATCGAACGCGCCGTTGAAGATCTGGCGCCCGGTTATCGCACCGTCTTTGAACTGCACGATGTGCTCGGATTCGATCACGGCGAAATTGCATTCATGCTGAAATGCTCGAGCGGCAATACCAAGTCGCAATTGCACCTTGCGCGGCGGATGCTGCGGCGCGCCCTTAAGCCCTGCCGGCGAATCAAGGCTCGGGCCGGTGCACGACATGACATGGAACTGCTGCCTATGACGGCATAACCGAGGCAACCGGCTCCGGATCCGCTATGATGAAGCGATCCGGAGAGGCAATTCCGCCCATGAAATTTCATTGTCCCGCCAAGGGTGTCACCACTGCGATCTGCCTGGCTTCCACGTTGTTGCTTGCCGGGCAGGTTCGCACCCCAACCAGGGACGGCCTGCTTTATGGCACTGCCGACGGCCAGTCCCTGACCATGGACTACTACGCGCCCAGGGGCAACGGCGTTCACCCCATCGTCATCATCATCCACGGCGGGGGTTATCACGGCGGCGACAGCAAGAGCGGCAGTGAAGCCTATGTTGCCGATTTTCTGGCCCCTGCCGGCTACGCGGTTTTCTCCGTCAACTATCGTCTCGCTCCCGCGTATCCCTACCCCTACATGGTGCAGGATGTCGAGCGCGCCGTCCGCTACATCCGCTTTCACGCCGCGGAATGGAATGCCGACCCCAATCAGATTGCCCTGGTCGGCGGCTCTGCGGGCGGATACCTGAGCAATATGGTGGGACTGCTGAACGCACCCGGAGATCCCAAGGCCGCAGACCCTGTGGACCGCGTGAGCGCCCGGGCGCAAGCCGTCGTGAGTCTCTATGCGCAGAGCAGCTTTGAGTTTGTTCCTCTCAACGCTGACGTCCATCGCCTGCTCGATCCGCTGATCGCCAAGGAAGGTGAGAAGGCGGCCATCAAGGAAGCCTCGCCCATTACTTATGTCTCCAAGGACGACCCGCCGTTCCTTGAAATTCTGGGCGACCAGGACGAATACATTCCATTTTCAGAGGCGACCAACCTTCAAACTGCTCTGAATGCCGTCGGTGTGCGTTGCGACATCATCCGCATTCCTGGCGGCAAGCACGGCACCGGCGGCTGGAATAAACTG
>PMOF01000305.1:2238-2448 GCA_003162495.1 Acidobacteriaceae bacterium | reverse complement strand
TGTGATCGCCCTTGCCTTTGTCCTGGCCGCTTCGTTTGCCACTCCGCTGATGGCCCAGGGCTCGCCGCCGCAAGGGGGCGCAGACCAACCCTACACGGTCGAGTACTACTACAAGCTGCAATGGGGCCATCAACAGGAATTCCTGCAACTGTTTCTCAAGAATCACTACCCGCTGCTGAGGAAGATCGAGTCCACGGGCCGCATTCTCTC
>PMOF01000305.1:2021-2211 GCA_003162495.1 Acidobacteriaceae bacterium | reverse complement strand
CCGTTGCCACGACGACTAACTCCGACGAAGAAGCACTTATCAAGGAGTTATGGCCCGACCAGGCGACTTATCAAAGAGAGGAACAGCGCCGCTTTGAAATCCTGCTCTCGCACTGGGACCTGCCGGTAACCGACATCACGCCGGCAACGAAGTGAGGGAACAGGGAACAGGGAACAGGGACTAGGGACTA
>PMOF01000305.1:0-2007 GCA_003162495.1 Acidobacteriaceae bacterium | reverse complement strand
ACCAGGTCTTCGGCGGCTTCAGGCCAATCGGGATAAACGAACTCGAAGCCCGCATCGAGCAAGCGCCGCGGCACCACTCGCCTGCTTTTGAGCACCAGTTCGGACTCGGTGCGCAAGAAAAATGCACCTAACTCAATCAGAGGAGCCGGCGCGGGGAGACCGTTCGGCATTCCCCACGCGTCGCGAAGTTCCCTCATGAATTCCCGATTGTGCAAGGGATGGGGCGCCGCTACATTGATCGGCCCATCCAATTCACCGCGTTCGATGAGAAACTCGACGGCGCGGGCAAAGTCGTCTTCGTGAATCCATGAGACATACTGCCGACCATTGCCTTGCTTGCCGCCGAGGCCGAGCCGCACCAGATTCAGCAGAATCGCAAACGCATTGCCGGGTGCGGAGCTGAGGATGATGGCGCTGCGCAAGGCCACTTTGCGCGTGCGCGTCGTCGCCGTTTCAAAGAAGGCATTCTCCCAGTCTTTGGCCACGCGGATTGAAAAATTCCACGTATCGGGCGCGCGCCGTCGGCCCGCGATCAGCTCGTTTCCGCCCAGCTCGCCTGACGCTTCATCCATGGGCCAATCGAGTCCGGGCCGATCGAGCGTGTGGCGGTAAATGGTCGCGGTCGATGCGTTCAGCCACACCCGCGGTGGGTCGGCCAGCCCGGCCATCACATGGTTCAGCAATCGCGTGGTCCCGATGCGCGAGTCGTAAATCTTCTGCCGGTTCTCCGCGCCGTAGCGGCAATTCACGCTGCGTCCGGCCAGGTTGATGCAGACGTCCGCGCCCTCCAGGGTTTCGGTCCATGGCCCCACATGCTCGCCGTCCCAGTGCACTGTCTGCCAGGGAGCGGTATACGGTCCGCGGGTCAACACGGTCACATGATGGCCCTGCTGCTGGAAGTGCCGCGCCAGCACCAGGCCCACCTGTCCGCTGCCGCCGGGCAGCACGATGCGCAGCGGACGCACATTCGCGGCTGCGGGCTCGCCGACGATCGTATGCATGGATTCAGGGTACAGGGTCTACGCCGATATCGCGTTCTCGCTAGGGCCGGGGCGGAAATGGATAGTAATACGCATATTGCCGGCGGCGGTGGGCGCGAACCTGGCTGACGATGAGGATGACCACCAACCCCACCAGAATCAGCGGAAAGAAGAGGACCACACCCGGCATCGTAACCCGGTCTCGGCCCACAACGACCGACTCAGGCGCGTGTACCATGCCGAACATATCAACCATGTCGCGGCCGACCGAAACATTCTCTCCCAGGTGGATCAGGCCGAAGAAGCTGACCAGGTCGTTGCCGATCTGCGCGTCGTCATCCGCCGACATCTCGCCGAAAAAGTTCACCACGTCGTGGTTGGCTTTGCCGGCGATGTGGATGTCTCCGAAAAAGACGACAATGTCGCCCTTGACCTGGCCTTCGACATTCACGCTGCAAAAGAAGCAGACCGCATCGTGCACCTCTGCATTCGGCGCCACATGGATGTCATCCATAAAATGCACGGCGTCCCCGTCCGCGCGGGCAGGGGTTGCGGCAGCCAGAAATGCGGCTCCGAGCAGGCTAACGGCAAGCGTTCTCCAGATCATGGCAGGCGCCTCTGTCATGGTTACGCGGCCGCCTCAGGAAAAGTTCCGCGAAAGCCCCTAAAATTCGAACCGCATCCCCAGTTGAACGCGCCGGGGGGGCGCCACGGCCGTTACCTGGCCGAAGGCGGACGAGGTCTCTACCGGGTCTACTGCGGTCCAGTTTTCGTGGTTCAGGATGTTGAACGCGCCGGCCGAAAAGCCCAGCCGCGGCGCTTCCTCGTCCTTGTTGGCGGTTATGGCGAAATCGTGCCCCCAGCGCAGGTCCAGGTCCACATACGACGGATTCGTCTCCGTGTTGCGGCCCACGCCATCGGGCCGGGTATTGAACAGTTCGTCGCCGTAAGAGTCCGTTCCGGTCAGCACCGTCCACGGCGTTCCCGTATTGGCAAAGATGCCCGCAGACAGGTTGAGCACGCTCTC
>PMOF01000184.1 GCA_003162495.1 Acidobacteriaceae bacterium | reverse complement strand
GAAGACGCCGAGAAGATCAAGACCGTAAAGGACGCGATCGACTACATCGAAAAGAACGAGAAGAGTGTGAAAGGCAGCAAGTAACCAGTGAGCCGTCGAGTTGTGATCACTGGCCTGGGGCTGGTGTGCGGTGTGGGCAACACCGCTCCCGAGGTTTGGCGGCAACTGCTGGCGGGCGCCAGTGGCATGGGTCCCATTCAGGGATTCGATACCACCGGCTTCCCAGTCACTTTCGCCGCCGAGGTCAAGAATTTTGACCCGCTCGACTTCGTGGACAAAAAAGAATCGCGCAAGATGGGCCGATTTATCCACTTTGCCTTCGCCGCTACGCAGGAAGCCATTCTTCAATCAGGTCTCGAGATCAGTCCCGAGATCGCCGATCGCGTGGGCGTGTTTATCGGCTCCGGCATCGGCGGTTTTGAGATCATTGAACGCGAGCACACCAACCTGCTGCAGGGCGGCCCCCGCAAGATCTCACCGTTCTTTATTCCCGCGGTCATCGTCAACATGGCAGCCGGCCAGATCAGCATCCGCTACGGCGCCAAGGGGCCTATTTCGGCTACAGCCACGGCCTGCGCCACCAGCGCCAACTCCATCGGCGACTCGGTGCGCATGATCCTCCACGGCGATGCCGACGTCATGATCGCCGGCGGCGCGGAGGCCTCCGTCACCCCGCTCTCGGTGGGTGGCTTTGCCGCAATGCGTGCGCTCTCCACGCGCAACACCGAGCCCACCCGGGCCAGCCGCCCCTTCGACAAGGATCGCGACGGATTCGTCATCGGCGAGGGCGCGGGCATTCTGATTCTTGAGGAGCTGGAATTTGCCAAAGCGCGCGGCGCAAAGATTCTGGCCGAAGTGATCGGCTACGGCATGAGCGCCGACGCTTTCCACATGACCGGCATAGCGCCCGAGGGCCAGGGTGCGCAACGCGCCATGCGCGCAGCCCTCAAAGACGCCGGCATTGCCCCGGAAGACGTGGGCTACGTGAACGCTCACGCCACGTCGACTCCCGCAGGCGACGGCAATGAGTCGCGCGCCATTGAGCTGGTGTTTGGAGAGCACGCCCTGAGCAAGAAGCTGAAAGTCAGCGGAACCAAATCAATGACTGGCCACCTGCTGGGCGGCGCCGGCGGTCTTGAAGCCGGCATCTCCGTGCTGGCGCTGGTCAACCAGCAGCTTCCGCCCACCATCAACCTTGAAAATGTGGACCCCGAATGCCGCCTGGATTATGTGCCCAACAAGGCCATCGATCACAGCTTCGATGTGGCGCTCTCCAATTCCTTTGGCTTCGGCGGCATCAACGCGACGCTGATCATCCGCCGCTGGAACGAGTAGCGACGAAAAGACCGCAAAAACGAAACGGCGCGAATCGCAATAGGATTCACGCCGTTATTTGCATTGAGATCGAGCGCAAGCTCAACCGAACGCCGCCGCCCAGCCCACGCCAACGAGCACAATAAGCGCCCACCATCCGAAAACCGCGATGTATCCCGAACTGCGCTTGACTCCCGCCACAATTGCGATTCCCATCCCCAGCAGGACCAGCGTCCAGATGGTGACCGCGTCCAGCGAAGTCGCCAGCGAATAGAGAGCTTTGTTGGTGTCCGTCGGAAGAAAAGCGCCCAGGTTGGTAGGCGCAAAGTTCTTGATGTTGAACGTTTCCGGTGCGGCTCCCGCAAAGATCACCACCGTACCTAAAAGCGTTTTCACAATGGAAGGCAGCCACGCAAAAATATAAACGACAAAAATGCTGCCATACGTGGCTTTGCCTCCAAAGACGAAATTAATGGTGCCCCAAAGCACGAGGGAACCGCATGCCACAACGGCCAGCACAACAACGGGAGCGGCGATAAAAAAGCCCTCAGTAACACCGACCGAGATTTTGCTGGTCATCTCGCGCTGCTCGGGCGTGGCCTGCGCCATCCGCTCTTCCGTCTTCGGATCAAGACGAAGCTGGTTATCTACCACTGTTCGCATGGTGATCTTCGTGGCAACAGCTGCGAAGAAAATGTAGCTGACCACCGCGAGAATCAGCCACGGCAGCCACCAGCTCTTATTGCCGCGCTTGATGTCCGCGAACGTCTTCGAAGGCGCGGTAAACGTGTTGGACACGCGCTGCCATTGGGTTAGACCGGGCGTCTGCTGGGCAGCCTCGGCCGTAGATTGCATCTCAATCTCGCTCATGATTCCGCCTTTCGAAATTTGCTGCTTCTCTGAAGCTCATCTCGCGAGCCTGCATCGCGAGCGTGCCATTTTCCGTTGCAACAGGTTGCATTCCGCATTGAAACGCAACTCATCGCACCAATCGCATGCCGACACCGCGCCAGAGAGCTAAACGCATTTGCCCGCGATTGTACCCCGAATGGGGCAGAAAAATGCAATCAATTTCTTGTTTAACGGATGCGACGCATAAGCGCAGGCTTTACAGCCCGCGCGCAGCGGTCTCGGGAGGCGCATCCGGTGTTTGCGGCGTCGACTTCAGGTGTGCGCTCCGGCGCGAGCTCTTTCTGTGCGACCCGGCCTTGGGCTGCGCAGCTCTCAACTCCGGCGCCGGTGGCGCGTAGTTCTTGTAGACCGTAATATGGAAGCAGGCCTGGTGGAATTCTTCCTCCACGTCGATCATCCTCGCCTGTTCCATCGCCAGCAGCGAGCTCCGCATCCAGGCAATCTCCTGCCGCCCCAGGCCGCTCTTGGCGATGTCGATCGTGGCCCCGGTCAGGTGCGGGCTCACGATATCTCCCTCCGCTGCCGCGGCATTCCCGTTGGTGCCCATCAGCCGCTTCTGATACTCCACCGTACGGACCGCCGAGCTGACTTCCAACGGCCGGTGAAACTGCGCTGCATGCTGGCGCGCGAGATCGGCGAGAAAGCGCGCCGTCCACGGCCTGCAATAACGGTGATTCTCCGGCAGGTTCCCGTTCACGCTCAAGGCCGTCGAAACAGGCACCGGCACCAGCAGCCCATGGGCAATTCGATCCGCCAGGTCCGCTTCGTCCTCAATCCGCTCCAGCCCCTCGGCGTCCGACCTCGCGTTTTGCCGCTCCAGCGATTCATGCGACCCCGCCAGGGCGGACCGCATCCCCTTCCGCGGACGAAGCCAGCCCGGATCGTTCACCGCTGGCCAACTGGGACCGGTCGTGTCTTTCGCATCGAGTGAAGCAGTCTCGGACGCGAGTGCGGCATTCGCAGCCTCGCGCGAGGCTGCGGTTGCGGCGAGCGCCACGGGTACGGGTGGCAGCGCAGCATCGCTCGCAGAAGCATCGGCCTCCTCGTCTGGAACCTCAGCGTCGCGCGCGGGAACCTCAGCCTGCGTGGCCGCATTTTCGGTCTGCCGGTCAGCGAGCTCAAGCCTTCTGGACGAAATTCGTGACTCGCTGGCGGAAAGCTCGGTCCTTCTGAATGAAGTGTCCGTTATTCCAGCGGGAAGCTCCGCGCCCCTCGACGAAACTCGCGCCGCTCTGGCCTGGTTTGACCCTCTGGTCCGATACGACCGGTAAAGATGTTGAGCCGGCTGCGTACGCCGCCTGCCAGCCAGCGGATACTTGCGAATGGCTTCGGCCCCGGTCTCATGCCGCGCAGATGCGCTGCCGACGTGTCGAACCGGCAGTCTAACCGCATGAACTGCAATAGGTTGCGTAGTCTTGCTGGAGGCAGTCGCAGAGCGGGCGCGGCTGTGTGACTTCGCCTGGAGGACCGGCGAACCAAGCGCTGAAGCAGCACCGAATGCAGCCAGCACGAGTACTGTGAACACGGTCCGCGGCATAAGAAGGATGCGGAGAATCGAGAGCCTCTTCAGTGTAGATGCACCCGCCGCGGTTTCGAAGTACCTGCGCGGGTGCGCCTTCGTCTGATAATGAGACCCCGGCGTCCGATGTTAGTTGCTGCTGACCCAGGAAATACTGTCTCAGAAGCGAGACCTGGCAGCATCGCCAATTGCGCAGTCCTACTGCAACAGCGTCGGCTCGTCGTCCTTCAATTCCTCGGGGGGAATGATTACTGCTGCGGCTACCTTGTCTTCCGGCTCGAGGTTCAGGAGGCGCACGCCCTGCGTGGCGCGGCCTGCGGCGCGAATGGTCTTGGTGTCGATGCGAATAATCTTGCCGAATTGGCTGATGACCATCAGCTCCGAAGTATCGTCAACCAATTGAATTGTGTTCACGCGCCCGATGCGCGGGGTCACGGCCATGTTTCGCACGCCCTTGCCGCCGCGCGTCTGCAGCCGGTATTCCTCCACGTCGGTGCGCTTGCCAAATCCGTTCTCCGTCACTGCGAGGATGCGGCACGCGCCCGGCTCGTGATCCTTGGGCGTGATCGCCACGCCCACCACAAAGTCGTCCTTGGCCAGTTCGATGCCGCGCACACCGTAGGCAGGGCGCCCCATCGACCGCACGTCATTCTCTTCAAACCGGATCGCCTGGCCCAGGTGCGTTGCCAGGAAAACAATCTGCGAACCATCGGTGATGCGCGCCGCCACAAGTTCATCGTCCTTATCGATGCCGATGGCGATGATGCCACGCGCCATCACGTTTGAAAAGTCCTTGAGCGGCGTCCGCTTAACCGTTCCCTTTTGCGTCGCAAAGAAGATGAACTTGCCCTCTTCTTCGAGATCGCGTACGGGGAGAATGGCGCGCACATTTTCGCCAGCTTGCAGATCGAGCAGGCTCTGCATCGACTTGCCTTTGCCCGCNNAAAGCACAGCAGAAACGCGTGCGTTGAGTTCACGATCAGCTGCGAGACAAAATCCTCCTCGCGTGTCTTCATGCCGGTGCGCCCGGTGCCGCCGCGCCGCTGCTGGCGGTAGATGGAAATCGGCGTCCGCTTGAGATAGCCCTGATGGCTGACCGTGACGGCAACCTGCTCGTCGGCGATCAGGTCTTCAAGCTGCAACTCTGCGCTCTCGTCCACAATCTGTGTCCGCCGCGCATCGCCGTACTTGTCGCGAACTTCTTCGAGCTCCTTCACAATCACCGCGCGCAATTTCTTGTCGCTGGCCAATATCGCCTCGTACTCGGCGATGCGCGCGCGAACCTGTTTCAACTCATTCAGCAGTTCGTCGATCGACAGTTGTGTCAACCGGTAGAGTTGCAACTCGAGAATCGCGTCGATCTGCCTGAGCGTGAGTCCCTTTTCTTCGTGAGACAGCCGCTCGCGGTCGAGCGTAATCACAATCGCCGCGCCCTTGCCCCACGCATACAGATTCTCGCGCGCTTCGACGCGCGAACCCGAACCGCGAATGATCTTGATCACCGTGTCCAGGTTGTCGAGCGCAATCTTGTACCCTTCCAGAATGTGCTCGCGCTCCCGTGCCTTCTTGAGCAGGAACACCGTCCGCCGCTGCACCACATCGATACGATGATCGATAAAGCAGCGGATGGCCTGATCCAGGCCCAGTTCCCGCGGCTGCCCGTTGAGCACCGCAAGAAAAATCATGGAGAAGCTCTCTTGCATCGACGTGTGCTTGTAGAGCTGGTTGAGCACAATCTCCGGCTGCGACCCACGCTTGAGCTCGATCACAATGCGCATGCCATCGCGGTCACTCTCGTCACGCACGTCGCTGATCTCGTCGATGATCTTGTCGTTGACCAGTTCGGCGATGCGTTCAATCAGCTTCGACTTGTTCACCTGGTAAGGAATCTCGGTGACGATGATCGCCTGCTTTTCCTTGGTCAGGTTCTCCGTCGCTACCCTGGCGCGCATCATGAAGCGCCCGCGGCCGGTCTTGTAGGCGTTGGGTATGCCGGACTTTCCATACAGAAAGCCGCCGGTCGGAAAATCCGGGCCCTGCACGTGCTTCAATACTTCGGCGAGCCCCGCGTTGGGGTTCTTCACCAGCTCGATAGCCGCGTTCACAACCTCAGTCAAATTGTGCGGAGGAATGTTGGTGGCCATGCCGACCGCAATGCCGCTCGACCCATTGACAATGAGATTGGGAATGCGCGTGGGCAGCACAGTCGGCTCAAACGTGGACTCGTCGTAGTTGGGCGTAAAGTCCACCGTCTCCATCTCGATGTCGGCCAGCATTTCACCGGCAATGCGCGACATGCGGCACTCTGTATAGCGCATCGCAGCCGGCGGATCGCCATCCACGGAGCCGAAGTTCCCCTGCCCATCCACCAGCGTGTAGCGCAGAGAGAAGGGCTGCGCCATGCGCACCAGCGTGTCGTAGATGGCCGAGTCGCCGTGCGGATGGTAAACGCCCATCGCCTGACCCACCACCTTGGCGCACTTGGCATATTTCTTGTTGTATTCCAGGCCCATCTCGCTCAGCGTGTAGAGCACACGGCGATGCACTGGCTTCAACCCGTCTCGCGCGTCGGGCAACGCGCGCCCGATGATCACCGACATCGAGTAGTCGAGATAGGAGCGGCGCATCTCCTCTTCAATGTTGATCGGGATAAGGTTTGTGCCGCTGGGAGGAGTCGGCGCACCGAGAGGGAGTTCGGGATTCTGATCGTCTGCCATAGGGGTTTTCAGGCCCGCTCAAAGGCGGCAAATGAGTTCCGGTCAAAGCGGGGCCGGACCTGGCGGGCTATGCTTCTATTTTAAGGGTTCAAAGCGGGTTTCAGCAAGGCAAACGGAGATAAATAAGTCCTTCTATTGATTGAATTTATAGGTTGACGCGGCGAACCCTTGAGCGGCAGGGAAATCCTCACGCCACTTGGCGCGTTTTGGGCTTGGATCGGGCGCCGTTTCAAGCCCTTTTTTTGCCTTTCTCCCGTCCGGCTCCATTAGACCTCAATGCGGCAAATCGGCGGCAATAACAACCGCAAATCCTTCGATTCGCTTCGCTTCGCTCGCTCTAAACGACAGCCATAGTGAAGGGAAGGAACTTTATAGCAACCCCGGCAGACTCAGCAAGCAAAACAAGGCCTGCAGCAGCACCACCGCTCCCGCCGCCGCCAGCGCCAATCGCCCGCGCGGCCCTTCATAGGCATCGGCAAACACTCCGCCGATAAACGTCAGCAGGAACGGCAACGCCCAAAGCGACGGGGTGCCGGGGACGCCTTTTGTAACAAGAAGAAACAAGACCAGGACGCAAAGCAAGGGCGCCGTGTTGCCGAAATAGCGAGATTTACGCAGCCCCAAAAACAACACCACAGCCGCTGCGGCGGCCACCGTAATGCCGGCATTGGCCATGGAGGAAAAAAACCGCTCCGCAGGTTCCAGTGAAACCGACAGCAACCCAGCCGCCGACCGGAAAACATAACTGAACGCATCCGGCGAGAATCCGTAGCAGGCAAACACCAGCACCAGCGCCCCGGCCACGGCCGCCAGAACCACCGGCAGCACCTGGCTCCTGCGCCCCTCTGCCACCCACAGCATGGCCGCTAGCCCCAGCAGAGCGACCAACGGCAGAGCGGCAATATGCGCCGCTGCCGCCACGCCAAAGGCGGCCGTCAGCAGCACAATCCGCGGCCTCCATTTGCGCCGGGGTCCCTGCATCGCATGGGCCACGCCGATGCAGGTGTACACGCCACCATAAACGCCCAGCGCTGCCAGAATCTCCGCGTTGGGCGCAACGCAGGCCCGCAGCACCGGCGGAGAAAAACAATAGAGAGCCAGCGCTGTATACCCGCCCAAATTACCGTAGAGCCTCCGCGTAACCCACCACAGGCCCGCACCCAGCAGGCAACCGGCGAAGAGGAAAGGCAAACGCAACAGCAGCAGGACGTGCGTGAGCTGGTGGCGCAGCTCCCATGTGCTTAAATTGGCTGCACCCTGCTGCACCACCTTGTCCTCAGGCTTGCGGAAACGGTCCAGTCCGCGCTCCAACACCAGGTTCAACGTCAGTGGCAGTCCGGCGAGCCGGTAGGCAAGCACCCCGTCGTGAATGTTGCCGCATGTGGTGAAGTAGCCGGCCAGGGGCGAGGGCCGCTCNNAGATTGAAGCGAAAGCGGCGAATCCTGACAAACCGTTGCGTCATTACGTTCAAGGGAACAAGTTTCAGTCTAAACGGCGAATCCGCAGCGGGATCATCCGGCGCACAGCTCCGCACCGCCTCCCGAGCAGCGGACCGACTATGAGCCCGAAAGGCCGGTCCGGCCCGCAATCTGGCCGAAACCCTGGTCACGAAGTTTGACTTGGGTACGGAAAAACGCAAAGAAGCCGCCCGGAGGACGGCTTCTTTGGCTGGGATACTGTAAATGGTTAGTTGAAGATGGCTCCCACCGACTCATTGGAGGAGGTGGCGTTTCCGAGCGTAATAGTGCAGGTGTTTGGCCCTGCTGCGGTGGAAGGATTAGGACTGATTGAGTTGCAGTTAAAGGACCATCCGCCGAAAGCGACCCCCGCCTGAGTTGGCGCAGTCAGGGTTACGGTGGTGCCAACGGGGTAGGTAGCCGTGCAGACCGACCCGCCGGTTCCCGTCCAACCCGGCCCGCAATGGATTACATCGGGCGTTCCGGTGGCAGAAGGCGCGGTGACCAGCCAGTTGGTGGTGTTCAATCCAGCATTAAAGACGGCCAAGGTCACCAGTAATCCTGGCGCAATTGTCTCCGGATTACAGGAACCAAGCACTGCGGGGGCGGTGGCGGTGGCGGGGACGTACGGCACGAAGGGGCAATTGAACGTCGCTGAAGGGCTGATGACGACAGTGCCGTCAGGGTTGGTCGCCACAGCATAGATGGGATCCGTTCCCGACCCCACCGCAGTTACAAGGCCGCCCGTTTCTCCCGGAGCTCCGGAAGAGGTGATTGGGAAGATCTCTTGAGCGGCGGAAATCCAGGTGACGGGGGTAAAGACACCATCGCGCGTGTATCCGTTGGTGATGTCCATCACCGTTGGAATGGTGGAGAAGGTTCCGTATGCCAGAAACTGCCCTGTCCCCAACAAATTTTGGTCCGTGATCGTGCCCGGCAAAACAGCGATCGAGACCAGAGGCTCCGCCGCCGCACCTCCGCTTCCGGTCCCTGCACCGGCCACTGTGACGGTAACGGTAGAAGTGGAGGTCACAGTGCCTGTGAACCCATTGATGCTGGCAGTAATGAGTGCGGTACCCGGTCCAACCGAAAGCACCACTCCGGTAGAACTGACTGTCGCCACACCCGGGGCGCCCGAGGTCCAGGTCACAAGGCTTGTCACGTTCTCATTAGTCGCAGGATGACTGCCATGGTCGATTGTCGCCGTTGCCGTAAGGTTTGCGGTTTGCCCTGTCCCTGTAAAGCTCACGGCTGCAGGCGAAACCTGGATCGAATCGATCCCGGAAGAGCTGCCGCAACCAATGAAGGGTACCGCCAGCAGGGCCAACAGCAATGTGCTCAGGCGAAATCGATCGAACATCGTAGGTCTCCTCGTGTTCAGCCGGCTGGCTCAAACCGATCCATGACCCAGGGGTCCAGCTATGTCCACGCACTTGGTTGAAGGTATGCTAGAGAAGCATATCGTCGCTCTATTTGCGTGTCAATGAAGAATTGGCCAAGTGAACCAGTACTCAAAACACTTTAGTGTTAGTTAAAAAATCAGGCGTGTGTTAAGGCGGTTCTCACATGATCGTGCTCTCGACGCATCGTGCAACTTAGCTTTTTCTTAGGGTAAAAGCCACTCGGGAGCAATGGTTTCGGGATATTGCAATCGGAGCACAGAGATAGCCTCACGTTGCCCCCGTGACCCTGAGCCGTTAGACTCTCCTCAGCATGGCCATCGCCCGCGATAACGCTCCCGAACGGCTGGTCAGCGCCGCGCGCGCCGACGAAGAACAGGGCTTTGAGCTCAAACTGCGCCCCCGCTGGCTCCGCGAGTTCATCGGCCAGTCCAAAGCCAAGGAACAACTCGCCATCGCTCTCCAAGCCGCAAAATCACGCGGCGAAGCTCTGGACCACGTGCTCCTCTTCGGCCCCCCGGGACTGGGCAAAACCACCCTCGCCACCATTATTGCCAACGAGCTCGACGTCGGCTTTCAGCAGACCTCCGGGCCAGCCCTCCAAATCCAGGGTGACCTCACGGCCATACTCACCAACCTTCGCGAGCGCCAGGTTCTCTTTCTCGACGAAATCCATCGCATGCAGCCCGTGCTCGAAGAAAAACTCTACACCGCCCTTGAGGACTACAAGCTCGACATCATCATCGGCCAGGGCCCTGCCGCGCGCACGCACGTGATGGAGATTCGCCCCTTCACCTTCATCGGCGCCACCACGCGCCCCGGCCTGTTGTCTTCACCTTTAAGGTCGCGCTTCGGCATTCTGCTGCGCCTTGAGTTTTATTCGGAAGAGGACTTGCGCTTCATCGTCTCCCGCTCCGCCGAAGTGATGCAGGTGCCCATCGACCCGGACGGCGCCGCCGAAATCGCACTTCGCTCCCGCGGCACGCCGCGCATCGCCAACCGCCTGCTGCGTCGCGTCCGCGACTACGCCCAGGTTCGCGGAAGCGGCATCATCGACCGGCCCACAGCCAACGCCGCCCTCACCATGCTGGAAGTGGATGCCCACGGCTTTGACGAAATCGACCGCCGCCTGCTGCTCGCCATCATTCAGAAATACGACGGCGGACCGGTAGGCCTGGGCACGCTGGCAGCTACGCTGGCCGAGGAGCAGGACGCGCTTGAAGAAGTGTACGAGCCATTCCTCATCCAGATTGGTTTTCTCGATCGCACGCCGCGCGGCCGCATCGCCACACGGCTGGCTTATGAGCACTTTGGCCTCGCCATGCCGGGCCGCCAGCCTGGATTGTTTTAGCAAGACACCGGGCGCCCCGTCGTTGACGCGTCTTTGTCATTGCGCCAAGGATGGGAGACTACGAACCGGTCACACAATTCATCGAGGAGTTATTTCCATGTCCCTTACTGAATCCACCATGCTCTCGCTGGGCACCACCGCCCCGGACTTTGTACTCGCCGACGCAGTCACCGGAAAGACCGTCCGCCGCGATGACTTCCGCGATCGGAAGGCGCTTCTAGTCCTGTTCATCTGCGCCCACTGTCCCTACGTGAGGCACATCAATGAAGGTCTGGCCGTGTTGGGCAAAGATTACGCCGGCATGCCTTTGGCCATCGTCGCCATCAGCAGCAACGACGCGACAACCCACCCCGCCGACAGCCCCGCCGGACTCAAGCAGCAGGCCGAAACATTCGGCTTCAACTTTCCCTACCTCTATGATGAAACTCAGGCCGTCGCACACGCCTACAAAGCCGCCTGCACCCCTGACTTCTTTCTATTCGACGCCGATCGCCGGCTCGTCTATCGCGGCCAGTTCGACCAGAGCCGCCCCGGCAACGGCATCCCTGTGACCGGCGAAGATCTTCGCGCCGCCATCGACCTGGCGCTCGCCGGCAAACCTGTTCCTAAAAATCAGCGGCCGTCTATCGGATGCAACATCAAATGGAAGGAATAAGCAGATCTCGCGGATTTAGTCGGGCGCTTACGTACTGACTCCGCTAGCTCCGCGATCTGCGCTAACTCCGCCAACCCCGCTTCACAACTCCAGCCCCTTTAGGTATTTTTTGAACTTCTCTCCAAACTCCGGCCTCTTCAGCGCAAACTCCACCGTTGCCTGTAACATCCCAAACTTATCGCCGCAATCGAACCGCTTGCCCTCAAAAGTGTAGCCGAAAATTTTCTCTTCCTTCAGCAGCGCCTTGATTCCATCGGTCAGTTGGATCTCGCCGCCCGCTCCGGGCGTCGTCTGCTCCAGCAGTTCAAACACGCGCGGTGTCAGCACATAACGCCCAATGATTGCCTGCTTCGAGGGCGCGTCCTCGAACTTTGGCTTCTCCACCATTCCAGTGCAGTTATAAATCCGCTGATTGTTGGGGTCCTGCTCGCCCGCCAGCACACCATAGGCGCTGATGCCCGGCCCCTCGATAGTCATGGTCGCCAGCACCGACCCGCCTTTTTCGTTGAACACTTTGATCATCTGTTTGAGGCAAGGTACCTTCGCCTCAATCACATCGTCCGGCAAAATCACCGCGAAGGGTTCATTGCCCACGAATTCCTTGGCACACAATACCGCATGGCCCAGTCCCAGAGGTTCTTTCTGGCGCACGTAGCTGATCCGCGCCAGCCCGGAAACTCCACGCGACACCGCCAGCAAATCATGCTTGCCTCGCCGTTCGAGGGTCGCGTCCAGCTCAAAGCTATGGTCGAAGTGGTCCTCCATGGCGCCCTTGCCGCGTCCGGTCACGATGATGATGTGCTCGATCCCCGAAGCTACCGCTTCTTCCACGCCGTATTGGATGATTGGCTTGTCAACCAGCGCCAGCATCTCCTTGGGAATTACCTTTGTGGCCGGCAAAAACCGCGTGCCCAGGCCGCCCGCTGGAAAAACCGCCTTGCGTACCCGCTTGTTCATTCCATCTTCCTCATCTTGATCAGTACGTCGCCTGATATCGCCGGTATGCAATTGGATGCCGGCTGTAAACCGCGCGTTGCGTAGCCGTGCCGTCCAGTCCCCATGGGACAGCCCTCACGCATTCACCGGCGCCGCTGCCAACTTTTCAAGCACTTCGTGAATCTCCAGCAACACCTCGTCGGATCGCGTAGCAGCCAAAGGATACTTCAACAGCCCCTGCGGCGTGAACTGCGCTCCCCGCTTGGCGTTTTGCGCAACCAGGCGCATCAGATGCGCTGGATCGATGGCCGCGTTCTCCATGAACCGTATCTGCAGCTCGCCGCGCCTCCGGTCCACCTGCGCAATGCCCATCCGCTCGCACTCCAGGCGCAACCTCGCAGCCTCCAACAGGTACACTGTCGCATCCGGCGGCGCGCCATAGCGGTCTTCCAGCTCCGCGCGAACTTCGCTCACGGCCGCGTCGCTGGCCGCCCCCGCAATTTTCTTATAGAGTCGCAGCCGTTGATTCTCTTCCGGCACGTAGCTCTCGTCGATGCGCAGCGCGATTCCCAGGTTAAGCTGCGTCGCCGGCCGCTCCTCGCTGCTCTCGCCCTTCATCTCTCTCACCGCGGCCTCAAGCATCGAGGTGTATAACTCGAATCCGACCGCCTCAATGTGTCCGCTCTGCTCACCGCCCAGCATGTTACCCGCGCCGCGTAACTCCAGGTCCAGCGCCGCAATCTTGAATCCCGCTCCCAGGTCGCTGAACTCCTTCAGCGCAGCCAGCCTTCTGCGCGCAATCTCCGTCAACTCATTCTCCGGCGGAATCAGCAGGTATGCGTAAGCGCGCCGATTCGATCTTCCCACCCTCCCGCGCAATTGGTATAACTCGCTCAACCCGTGCCGGTCCGCGCGATTGATCAAAATCGTATTGGCCAGCGGAATATCCAGCCCGTTCTCGATGATCGTGGTCGCGACCAGGACGTCGTACTCATGCCGCATGAAGGCCAGCATCACCCGCTCCAGTTCCCGCTCGCCCATCTGTCCGTGGCCTACCGCTACCCGCGCCGCAGGAACCAGCTCCTGAATGCGCGATGCAATTTCGTAAATCGACTCCACGCGGTTGTGAACAAAATACACTTGCCCGCCGCGCTCCAGTTCCACCTCCACCGCCGAGCGAACAATCTTCTCGTCGAACTTCGCCACCACCGTCTGAATCGCCATTCGGTCCTTGGGCGGCGTCTCAATCACGCTCATGTCCCGCAGTCCCACCAGGGACATATGTAGCGTGCGCGGTATCGGCGTTGCGCTCATGGCCAGCACATCGATCTCCTTGCGCATCTGCTTCAGCCGCTCCTTGTGGCGCACGCCGAAACGTTGCTCCTCGTCCACCACCAGCAGCCCCAGATCTTGAAACTTGATGTCCTTTGACAGCAACCTGTGCGTGCCGATCAGGATGTCGACATTGCCCGTCTCTACGCGTTCGACAATAACCTTCTGTTCCTTTGCCGTGCGAAACCGTGAAATCATTTCAATGTGAATGGGAAACTGCGCAAACCTGCGCTTGAAAGTTTCGAAATGCTGGAAACTCAGCACCGTCGTCGGCGTCAACACTGCCACCTGCTTGCCATCCTGCACAGCCTTGAACGCCGCGCGCATCGCAACCTCTGTCTTCCCATAGCCCACATCGCCGCACAGCAGCCGGTCCATGGGGGTCGTCGATTCCATGTCGTACTTGATGGCCCGAATCGCCGATATCTGGTCATCCGTCTCGCGATAGTCGAATGAGTCTTCAAACTCCTTTTGAAACTCGTTGTCCTTTGAGAATGCAGTTCCCTGCGCTGTGGTTCGCTCTGCGTATAACTTCAATAACTCGCCCGTCATATCCTGCATGGCCTTGCGCACGCGCGCCTTGGTCTTGGCCCACTGCTGCGAACCGAGCCGGTTCAGCACCGGCGCAGGGCCCGCGTCCGTCGAGCGATATTTCTGAATCAGATCCAATCGAGTTAGCGGTACATATAACTTGGCCTGCTCGGCAAACTCCAGAATCATGAACTCCACCGAGAGCCCGTCCTGCGCAATCTCCTTTAACCCGTGATACTGCGCAATGCCGTGTTCGACGTGGACCACGTAATCGCCGATCGTGAGGTCGCGGAAGTCCGAAACAAACGCCGCCGTCTTCGATCGCTTCGGTTCAGGACGCGCTGCAATATCCGCATCGTCGCTTAAATCGTTGGCCCCGAACACAATCAGATTCGCGTCTTGAAAGCTCGCTCCCGCCGAAATCTGGGTGCGCACAATCACCGGCACGCGCAAATCTCCGGCCATGTAACTGGCCTCGTCCATCACCGTCTCGCCGCCGGGATGAAAGAACCGGCTGCCCAGCCGATAAGGAATCTGATACTCGCGCAGCACCGTCGCCAGCCGTTCCACATCACCCTGATTGGGCGCCGCCAATACAATCCGCGTCTCCGCCGCAATCAGCGTTTTCAACTGCTCCGTGAGCGCCGGAATTGACCCGTGAAATCGCAGCGTAGGCCGCGTGTTCAGTTCAATCTCGCCCAGCGTGTTGTCCTCGTCCAGCACATCCACCACGCCCAGTTGATCGAGATCGAGCCCCATGTGCGCGTCGAGCGAAGCATGCAACACTTCGGGCCGCAGATAAATGTCTTCAGGGCGAATTAACGATCCCATTGCAGACCGTTCATGCCGCTGCTCCACCTTGTTCCACCAGCGCTCAATCTGGTTGCGCACCATGGCCGGCTCTTCCACAAAGAGCGCGCACTTCGGCGCCAGCGACAGGAGCGATTTTCCCGCACCGGCCACAGCCGAGAAAAATTCCCAGCCCGGAAACACGCTGACTCCGCCCGCCGCGGCCATCTCGGCGGCCATCTCTTCGTCCTCAACGGCCTCTGGGCTTTCCACGCGCTGCTTGCTCAGCCGCGCATGCACCGCAGCCAGCAGCCGCTCCGTTACGGGGGTCTCCGTAAGCGGCAGCAATTGCGCTTCATCCAGTCCGCTCTGCGAGCGCTGCGTTTCCGGATCGAATTTTCGGATGGTCTCAATCTCGTCGCCAAAGAACTCAATGCGCACCGGCCGATCGGCCTCTGGCGAATACACATCCAGAATTCCGCCCCGACGCGTAAACTGCCCCGGCATCTCCACCAGGTCCATCTGCGTGTAACCCACGCTGGCCAGGTGCGCCGTCAACACTTCCACATCCACTTCTTCGCCGCGCCTCAGAGTCACGGCCAGCCCAGCGTAATAATCGCGGTCAAAGAGTTTGAGCGCCACCGCTTCCACCGGCGCAATCAGTATCGACACCGCGCCCGTGGCCAGTTTCCAGAGCGCCGCCGCCCGCTGTTCCTGCACGTCGGGATGTGGAGATAGATTTTCAAAGGGAAGCACATCGTGCGCCGGGAGCCGCACCACCTGCGCCGGATCGATGGCGCCGGTCAGCTCGCAACCCGCGCGCAGCGTGGGCTCCAGCGCCTCGGCAGCCTTGTTGTCTGCCACCACGATGACGACAAGTTGTTTGGCCGCCCGCGCCATCAGCGGAAGATAAAGCGACCGAGCCGTCGCCGTCAGCCCGGACACACGCCGCCGCCCCGCGCCCAGGCTCAGATGCCTTCGCACGCGCTCAAATCCCGAAGAGTGCTCCAGCTCCGCAAAAATCTCGCGGACAAACGGGAGAATCATGTGTTGTCAGTTTAACAGCGAGGGCATCCCCTGAAAGCTGGGCAACTCGAGCGGGCAAGTTCTCCTATTGTGCAATTTGAGAGCCGACCTTCTCCACAAATCGTCATGCCGCTTATTCCCCGCCCAACGCCTTGGCAAACGAGTAGAAAAAATCCAGCGACTTCCAGTAGGAATCCACGGGCAGGCGCTCGTCTTGGCCGTGGGCGCGGTCGTCGTCCCGCTCCAGGGCAATCGCCGAGTACCCATAGCTCGGAATTCCGGCCTGCGCAAAGTAGATTGAATCGCTGGCCCCGTTTTCCATCACCGGCGTCACCGGAATCCCCGGCCAGATGGCCTGCGTCAGCCGTGTCAGCGGGCCAAAGACTTCGGGAATCGGCGCCGGCGGGACCATCGCTTTGCGCTCCGGCGCGGTGTCGGAAACTACGCCCGCATCGGACACGTACTTCACGGTCAGCTTGGCGTCGCCAAAAATCCCGATCAACTGCTGCCGAATCTCCTCCGGCGAGTGGCCCGGAAAAATCCGGCAGTTCACATTCGCCTGAGCGGTCTGCGCCAACGCGTTGTTGGCGTGCCCGGCAGCCAGCCGCGTCGCCACGCAGGTGGTGCGGAAGTTCGAGTTGAAGCTGGGCTCGGCCCCCAGCCGCCCGGCCGCGGCAATATCCGGCGGCGTGGCCAGAATCGCCCGAATGTCCGCAGCCGTCTGCCCCGACTCCTGCCCCGCCAGGCTGGTGAAATAAGTGCGCGTCACCGCGTTCATCTCAAATGGAAACGCATAAGCCGCCAGCTTGTTCAGCGCCGTCATCAATTCGTAAATGGCATTGTCCGGCCGCGGCAACGAGCTGTGCCCGCCGCGGTTGGTCGCCGTGATTTGAAAGTCGGAGTAAACCTTCTCCGTTGCCTCCACATCCGCCACCACCGCGCGCCCATGGTCCAGTTCCACGCCGCCCGCGTCGGGATTGATCACAAAAGCGGCGTCCACCAGCTCGCGATGCTGCCGCACCAGCCAGTCCGCGCCGTTGAACTGCCCGCCCTCCTCGTCCGCTGTGAGCGCCAGCACCAGGTCGCGCTTCGGCTTGTACCCCTCGCGATGCAGGCGCAGGAAAGTAGCCACCAGCGCGGCGTCGGAGTCCTTCATGTCCTGCGTCCCGCGCCCGTAGTAGTAGCCGTCTTTCTCCACGAACTCAAATGGATCAGTCGACCAGTCGGCGCGCAGCGCCTGCACCACATCCATGTGGCACAGGAACAGCACCGGCTTTTCAGAAGTGGGCGCGGCGGCTCGCATCCGGACCACGAGATTCTGTTTGCGCGCATCGGGACCCAGCAGATGCACATCGTCTGCCGCAAAGCCCGCGTCCAGAAACCGCTTTTGCATGGCCGCGGTCGCGGTGGTCACGTTGCCCAGCGGTGTGTCCGTCGTGTTGATCTCAATAAGTTCCTTGAAGATCGCCAGGGCCTGCGCGCGATCCTCCGCCGTTGCGGTTGGCAACGGGCTCTGGGCAAATGCGCCAGAGGCAAATCCGAAGGCCCCAAGGCAAACGACCCCAAGAGCGGCAGAAAGAACATTCGAGACAATTCGTGCGGTAAAAGCATTTCGGTGCATGTGCGCATTGTAAATGCGAAATGCGTGAAACTCCGCGCGGAAAACGCAACGCCCTGGTTTGCGCCCGGCAGAGAATCGATTTATCGTGGTGCCAGCACAAAATCGAGGTGCAGAATGTATTGCAAGTTCATAGCCGTCGCTTCTCTCGCCGTTTTCACCGTGACAGCCGCCGCACAAATGCCCGACAAGCCGCTCTCTCGCCCGAAAATCACAGGCATTTCGCACATCGCCATCTACTCTTCGGACCCCGCGGCCACCGATCACTACTACCGTGAAATCGTCGGCGCCGCCAAGCTGCCCGATCCGGAAAATCCCAAAGGCATTCGCTACGCCCTCAGCGCCACGCAGTTTATTGAGGTGCTCCCGCTGCCTGAAGGCGCCGGTATTAATCGCCTCGACCACACCGCCTGGAACACCGACGATGCCGAATCGCTGCGCCGTTATCTTGACGGCAAATCATGGAAGGTGCCGGGCCAGGTGGAGCGCGGCGCAGACGGCAGCCGCTGGTTCACGGTGAAAGATCCCGAAGGCAACAAGGTGGAGTTCGTGCAGCCGCCCGCGCAACCTAAGCCGGTGGTCGACCCGGACGTTGTCGGACGCCACATCATCCACGTCGGTTTCCTGGTCCACAGCCGCGCCGTTGAGGACACTTTTTATCGCGATCTGCTCGGTTTCCGACCCTATTGGTTTGGCGGCATGCAGGACACAAAAATCGACTGGGTGAGCCAACAGACCCCCGACGGCCACGATTGGCTGGAATACATGCTGACGAGCGGGCCATCAGGGTCAGGAATTCCAGCCACCATGTCGCAGCACACACTTGGCGTGCTCGACCATTTGTCCATCGGCGAAGACTCCGTGCCCCAGGCGTACAAAGTCCTCGAAGCGGGCAATCGCCTGACCGGAACCCACGACGACAAGCCCAAGATCGGCAAGGACGGCAAGTATCAGTTCAACCTGTATGACCCCGACGGGATTCGGCTGGAACTGATGAATTTTCATGCGTCGGAAAAGCCGTGCTGTTCGCCCTTCACAGCGGATGACCCGGCGGAATAAGCAACAGGCGGGTGCCTGTGAATTCCCCACTTTAAGCGGTGGAATGCCGATCCTGGGATCACGCTGCGCGCTCTTTCAATTGCCGCCTGATTCAACTGCGTCCATGCGGGGAACCTGTTTTCCTACCAGTAACTGCCGGGTTGCCGGCCATCCGCCCGGAACTCGCAATTTTGATCTGTACCAGGCCAGGATGAGTGACTCGGGCTGCTGGCAATAACTGGAAGTGGTTCAGTTTGAATTTCCTCAGGTCTTCCGCACGGCGTAGACACTGAACATGGCAAAAGAGGCCGGAGTTGGCTATCATTCGCTTGGCAAGATTTCGCTGTTCAACATCGGACATGGTGACGTGAGCGGGGTC
>PMOF01000062.1:6594-10206 GCA_003162495.1 Acidobacteriaceae bacterium | reverse complement strand
ACGGCCGCACCACCGCAGGCCGCTCCGCAGTCCGCGCCACAATCCGGCTCCAACCCATTTCCTGAGGACACCACCTCCGTTCCGGTTATTCCTGCCAAGATCACCGCGTTGCCGGAAGGCACTAACTTCGGGGACAACAGCAGCGCAGCCCCGTTGCCCGGCGAGGACCTGGACCCGGTCCGCAGCCCGGACGACCCGCATCCGGCCGCGGCAAACGTCGGGGATGGGAGTTTTAGTTCGAGCCTCACTGGATTAAACACAGTGCTGCCGGGAGCGGATGACGATTCGACGGATAAAAGGGACAAGAAGGGAAAGCTCATCAAGGAGCCAACGCACCAGGAGGCCGCATCCAGCGACATCGATGTAGGCAATTATTATGTGCAGACCCACAACTGGAAAGCGGCGCTTTCGCGTTTTCAATCGGCGATGGTGCTCGATCCAGCCAACCCGGATGTCTTCTGGGGTCTGGCCGAGACCGAGCGCCACCTGGGCGATTTTGCCGATGCCCGCACTCACTATCAAAAAGTGATTGATTACGATCCCGACAGCCGCCACGGCAAAGATGCGCGCAAGGCGCTCAAAGACCCCGAGATTGCCAACGGGAAAAACGCGGCCCCCGGTCCGTCGACCCTTGAGTTGCCGAAATAGCGGCTGCGGCCTTCGCTCTTATCAGTGCCGCACGATTTCTAGAATCCAGCCCAGCGCAGATAGGTGGCGATGATCGGCTGACCCCACAGTGCGCTGACCACTCCGCCGATGCAAAGGAATGTTCCCAGCGGCAGTTTGCTTGCGGACCAGCGTTCAGATCCGGCACGCGCCGACGGGATGGCAAGCAGGACAAGGGCGACCGAAGCTCCCAGCACGATGCCGAGAATAAAAGCGAGAAGAGCGGACCGCAGTCCCAGCCAGGCCGTAAGCATCGCCATGAGCTTTACGTCGCCCAACCCAAGCCCCTCGCGCCGCCGAATCAACCAATAAATAAAACGAATAAACAGCATGAGGCCGGCAGCGGCAGCAATCGCCAACAAGGACAGCAAGGCAACCGGAAGCAACCCGACAGCTACGCCGTCCAGCCCATCGATGGAGGGCAACGCGACGATGGACAAATCAAACATGAATCCCAGCGCGATTCCCGGCAGGGTGATCCAGTCCGGAAGCCAGAGATGCTCCGCGTCCAATATCGCCAAGGCCACCAGGAACCAAAAGAAGGCGAGCACACACGCAGTTCTTGCCGTTTCAAGGTAGATAAGAGCCGGCGGCAAAGTGGGGTTGAGAACGCTGGTCATGAGACGCCACGCAGGGACTGTCCAGATCGCTGCCACTGCCAGCTCCACCAGCGGATAGCGCAAGCCAATCCACGCCCCGCATCTGCGGCAGCGCCCGCGCAAAGCCAGCCAACTCACCAGCGGGACATTCTCCCACCAGCTCAAAGTGTGATCGCAGTTGCGGCAATGCGAACGCGGCTTGACCACGCTCTCGCCCTCTGGCCAGCGGCTCAGGCACACGTTGAGAAAGCTGCCGAAGGCGAGCCCCAACAGGCCTGCAAAGATGGTGCCCAGGATGCGTATCATGCGTGAGGTTGAGTATAACCACCTTCGGTGGGGCGGACGCTCGCTATTCGCTCGCAGGGGGCTCGAGGCTTCCCACCCATTCCGCAGAAAGACGCGGAATGGATGGGGCACGGAGCATTTTTGGCGGACGCGAGTAAATTACTCCAATTTAAGCTTGGCCGGCGGCGGTTTGTCAGTGTCAGGCTTTATTTCGACATTTGTTTTTTCGGCTTCGGACTTTCGATCGGNNCCGGTGCCTTCCCAGTCGGTTTTGGTGATGGGGTTAATGGGACGGCCTGCGGGAACACCCATCATGAAGTGATCGTCGACACGGTGCCCGCCGACGGGGTGAGCGCCGCCGCCCGTGGTTTCTCCCACGATGCTGGCGCGCTTCTGGGTCTTCAGGTCGTTGGTAAACTCCTCGCCGCCGGAAAAGGTTCGATTTGAAGTGAGGACGTAAGCGGGAACAGTGGGCAGGCGTGTTCCGGGGATGTAGGGCAGAGTCCAGTACTGCGTGGTTGCATCCTCTTTGCGGTAGTAGAGATCGTTGAGATGGGTGGGTTTGTCAAAGAGATAGCTGCAGACCAGGGAGACCATCTTTGGATCGCCGCCGCCATTCTCGCGCAGGTCGTAAATGATGGCGTCAACGTGGGCAAGAAAGCCCATGGCTGCCACCAGCGTGGGGCCACAGATGTCGGCGTCGCCGAAGAAATCGAACTTGAGGTAGCCAATGTTGCCGGGGAGAATTTCTGCCTTGCGGAAGCCGCAGTTTTCGCGCTGCATCTGCTTGCGCATTTCGGCCATTTGGTAGGGAGTGGGGCCGTCCTCGCCTTCCCGGTCGGGAGGAATCTTGACCGGGCTGAAGTTCACGCGCAGATGCTTGTCATGGCTCACTTCCAGCAGGTCAGTGGTAAGCTGCGTGGCAAACGCGTCGCCGTCAACGATTTTGTCGTAGTCGCCGGCCTTCTGGTGCGCGCGGATAGCGTCCGTCATCTTCTGCGCGCCGTCCGGGTAGATATAAAACTCCTTCAATAGAGCGGCAATGCTGTCAATGACAGGTTGCCGGGCAGCGGCATCGAGAACTACGTTTTCTACCACGCCGCCGGGCGGAATGGCGCGCAGGCCGAAGTTCTGCACCGTGTGCGGTTCGGCGGAGTCCAGCATGATATTGCCGATGGCGACGGTGGCGCTGGCTTTCTCCTTGACGCGAAACTTGATTTGAAGCGGCACGCTGCTTTCAATGGAGAGAAGATCGAAGCCGCCGGTCTGGGAGCGAAAGTTGTGAAAGAAATCGGCGCTGGATTTGGGATCGTGGTTCTTGATGTANNTTGGCTTGATCGCCGCTGTTGAACGCGTCGAGCCACGCAGACAGGGTTTGGCCGGCGGGAGTGTCGGGTATCGGCGTTTGCGCCAGGGCGGGGAGTGTGCAGAGTAGCAGCGAGTAGACAAGAACAATGGGATTCAGTTTACGAAGCATGAGAGATTCTCCTTCGCAATTCAATTGAGGATACAGCAATAGAAGATTGGGGCCACGGGTTAGACGCAGGGCATCTGTCGATGGCTCGTTCGCAGGGTAGACTTGAGTAGGCATGGACCTTCCGGCTGAAAGCTCACACGTAAATGCAGACGCCTCCGCAGCACAGACGGTGACCGATGCGGCGCGTGCGGCGGCGCTTTTTGAGCAGTCGGTGCGCATCATGGCCCGGCTGCGCGCCCCGGACGGATGCCCCTGGGATCGCGAGCAGTCTTTCGACTCCATCCGGAAATACACGCTGGAAGAGACCTACGAAGTCTTCGACGCCATCGAGCGCCGCGATTTTCCGCACCTTGCCGAGGAACTGGGCGACCTGCTGCTGCAAGTGTTGTTTTATGCGGAAATGGCCGCCAACGAGGGACATTTCACCATCGCCGACGTGCTCGACCACCTGAATAACAAACTCATCCGGCGCCATCCGCATGTGTTTGGCGATGAAGCTTCACGTGCGGCTGGGAACCGTGCTGAAGTCGACGCCGCAGTCGAGGGTTCCGCTGCCGCCGTGCTGCGCAACTGGGAAGAGATCAA
>PMOF01000062.1:0-6524 GCA_003162495.1 Acidobacteriaceae bacterium | reverse complement strand
CTCTGCCGATCCGGCGCGCATGCCGGCGGTCGAGGCGGAACTGGGCGACTTGCTTTTTACCGCCGTCAACCTGGGCAGGCACCTGGGCGTGGATGCGGAAATGGCCCTGCGCGGCTGTAACCGGCGCTTCCGGCAGCGTTTCCGCGCTATGGAGCTGGCCTCCGAACGTCCGCTTGAAGATCTTTCCCCGCCGGAGTTGGAGGCGCTTTGGGCGCAGGCCAAGCGCACGCTGGCCACCGAGAGCGCGTCCGCCGAGACTGACCCGCAAGAGGCGCAGCCATGATGATGATCCGCGCCTGTGAAGGCTTCGATGAGTTGGAAGCCTGCGTCCGGCTCCAGGTCGAAACCTGGGGCTACGACGAGAGCGACGTGATTCCCCGCAAAGCTTTTTTGGTGGCGCAGAAGATTGGCGGCCAGGTGATAGGCGCCTTCGACACAGAAATCTCGGGCCATGCAACGGCTGGCGGCCCGGAATCACTGGTTGGTTTCGCCATGTCTTTGCCGGGCGTCAAAACTGAAAACGGCGAACCGCGAGCTTATTTACACTCCCACATGCTGGCCGTCAAAGACGCCTACCGCAATCGAGGCCTCGGCGCGCAACTCAAATGGGAACAGCGCCGGGAAGCGCTTTCCCGGGGCATTCGTAAGATGGAATGGACCTTCGATCCGCTGGAAATCAAGAATTCATTCCTCAATATCCACAAGCTGGGGGCCATTGCTTGTGGATATCGGGCCAATTTCTATGGTGTATCCTCTTCTCGTCTGCAAGGTGGGCTGCCAACGGACCGACTAGTGGCGGAGTGGCAGCTCGATTCGACCAGGGTCGAGGCAATCTTAGAAGGCCATCCGAGCTTTGCTCAGGTCATCAAGGAACGTATCGTGGTCCCAGCTTCCATCTATCAATGGAAAGCGTCCGAAGCCGGCAGGGAACAAGCCCTCGCCGTTCAACTCGAGAACCGTCGCAAGTTTCTACAAGCATTCTCCCGGGGATTGGCCGTAGTTGGATTCGTCCGCGATGCGGATGGAAATGGAATTTTCGAGCTTGGCGCCTTCGCCCAGGCCGGAGCTGGCATCAAATCTCAAGGAATGTAAAACCCTATGCGAATCGATGCAATTATTCTGCGCGAACTGCACCTGCCACTGGTGCGTCCCTTTGAAACCAGTTTTGGCGTGACCCGCGACCGGAGAATTCTGCTGGCTGAGATTCAGTCGGAAGGGCTGACCGGATGGGGCGAGTGTACCGCCGGGGAACGGCCGTTCTTCTCCGCGGAGTCGACCGAAAGCGCCTGGGCTGTAATCGTTCAGGAACTGGGACCGATGCTGGCTGCCGAATCGCCTGAACACGGCGGAGATTGCCCGCGAATTTTCCGCCAGGTGCGCGGCAACCGCATGGCCAAGGCAACCCTGGAGAATGCTATCTGGGATATTGAGGCGCAGCGCGAGGGCATTTCGCTCTCTCGTCTGCTGGGTGGCGTTCAAGAACTGATTTCTTGCGGGGTGTCGCTCGGAATCCAATCCTCCATCCCGGAATTGTTGTCGATCATCGAGCGCGAACTGGCTGCCGGATACCAGCGCATCAAGCTGAAGTGCAAGCCGGGCTGGGATGTGGAAGTCTTCGAGCGGGTGCGCAATCGCTGGCCGGGCATCGCGCTCAGTTGCGATGCCAACTCCGCCTACAAAATCAGGGACGCCGACCACTTGGTGAACTTTGACGCTTTTGACCTGCTGATGATTGAGCAGCCTCTGTGGCACGACGATTTCTATTACCACTCCATGCTGCAAAAGCGGCTGCAGACGCCCATCTGCCTGGACGAATCGATCCGCAACCGGCGCGATGCGCTGGCGGCAATCGAGATGGAGTCGTGCAAGATCATCAACATCAAACTGGGCCGCGTAGGCGGATTTTCCGAGGCCATCGCCGTGCACAACGCCGCACAAGAGCGAGGCATTCCGGTCTGGTGCGGCGGCATGCTCGAATCCGGCATAGGCAGGTCGCACAATATCGCACTGTCGACGCTCGAAAACTTTACGCTGCCCGGCGATGTCTCCGCGTCGGCGCGGTATTGGCGCGAGGATATCGTTGAGCCCGAGATTAATGTTTCTTCGGCGGGAGAGATTGCCGTTCCAGATACGCCCGGCCGCGGGTATGAAGTGCGCACGGATCTGGTGGAGCGGCTCACAGTGCGGAAGGAAATGATCCGCGCTCTGGAACTGGTGGGATAAACCCAGTTTCAGCGCTGCCTCGTTCGGACGTCGGCACTGTGGACGTTTCGTTACAGGGAACGCGCGCGTTCATCGAGCAAAGACATGTGACCGGAGGCGATTTCGAATCTACGGCTCCGAATGAACAATTGATAAAAAACTTTCCTTTTGCTCTAGCGCTCCTTGACAGAGTGATGCGTCATCATGTCTGCTTAGTTTGTCGATAACTGAATAACTCTATAGAGAGCCCACACTAAGGGCCTTACCCACTGCGATAACACGAGAGAAGTTGCTAAGGCGGATAATGGGAGTGGATGTTCGGGGAGATGTTTTCCCGTTGCGTCCATGAGTTCACATTCCTGCGCCACCGAGCACTCTTCCTTTTCGGCTCATCCGATGCCGGCTTCGGTCTCGGAATGCTAGTCCTTTTGCTTTGGAGGGCTCGTGCTCAAGCGCAGTGTGGACATTTTGGTGGCAGGGTTTCTGCTCGCCGTCGCGTTGCCGGTTCTGGCAATTGCCGCAGTTCTTATTAAACTCGATTCCAAAGGCCGGATTATCTTTCGTCAGGTTCGAATGGGGCGCAACTTCAAGCGTTTTCATCTATGGAAGCTGCGAACCATGCAGGTTTCCGGCGCTGGACCCGCTTTCACATTTGGCGCCGATCCCCGCATCACGCGAATAGGAAGATGGCTGCGCTGGTCAAAAATTGACGAGGTGCCGCAACTGTGGAACGTGCTGCGCGGGGACATGAGCATGGTGGGTCCGCGGCCGGTGGTGCCGGAACTGACCAAAGAGTTCGAACACGCGTATGCGCAACTGCTGCATGTGCGCCCTGGCCTCACCGATCCGGCCACTCTCAAGTATTGCCACGAGGCGGAAATGCTGGGTCAGGTTGCCGATCCGCTCGTGTATTTCAAGACCGTGATTACACCGGACAAGTTGCGCATCTCTCAGGCCTATCTGCTGCGCGCCAACACCAGGAGTGACGCGGGCGTAATGGTGGCCACGGCATGGGCACTGTTGCGGTCGTGCCGGCGTCCGCTGTCTGGCCCACCGGCCTGCGTTGCATTCGTCGTTGTTCCGAAAATCATCCTGCCCGAGGCCGTGCCGACCATAGGCGCAGTCGGCGATTGAGAACGAGTTGCCGCATTCGCTCAATGGAAGTCACGCGAACGAATGTCGACGCAGGAGATGTCGAGAGGCGTAATGCGCTGTGCCTTCACGTGAATGACGCCGTCTTGATTCTGGAGTTTTCCTTCCAGCGCGAGAAAGCGGCTGCGTGTCACGACCAGGCGATTTTGCTCAAAGACATCGGGCGTAAGAATGACATTGGCGATGCCGGTTTCGTCTTCGAGCGAGAGAAAGACAAAGCCCTTGGCAGTGCCGGGGCGCTGGCGGGCAATGACGCACCCGGCCACGCGGACGAATCGACTGCTTGCGCAGCCCTCCAGTTCCCGCGCGGAGAGAATGCCCTGCACACGCAGAGCGGCGCGCTGATAGGCCATCGGATGAGGGCCTGTGGTCAGACCGGTTCCCGCATAATCTGCGCTCACGCGTTCTTCGGTGGTCATCCGCTTTAACGGCATGCGCCTTGGCGTGGCAGCCTGGGCATCGGACGCGCCGCGCAAAAGGGGGCCCACGGGGCGGCCGGCTTGCTCCACCTGCCAGAGCGCATCGCGCCGGTGCTCCACTTCACCAAGAGAGTTGAGCGCACCTACGCGAGCCAGCGCCACAAGTTCTTTGCGATTGAGCTCCGGCACTTGCCGGGCGAGGTCATCTACGTTTGCAAAGGCCATGCAGCGGCTCCGCGCGGCCAGCAGCGCATCGGCAGAAGATTGACGCAGGCCCTTGACGTAATGGAGCCCTATGCGGAGCGAGAGTGTGCCATCCGCTTCCTCTTCGAGCGTGCAGAGCCACTCGGAATGTTGCGCGCAAATAGGACGCACGCGCAGGCCGTGCCGCTGCGCATCTTTAATGAGCACCGCCGGCGAGTAGAAACCCATGGGCTGGTTGTTGAGCAACCCGCAGGTGAAGGCTGCCAGAAAATGCACCTTCAGGTAGGCCGAGGCATAGGCGATAAGCGCGAAGCTAGCCGCGTGCGACTCGGGAAATCCGTACATCGCGAAAGATGAAATGCCTTGCACGATGTTGTCCTGCGCCTCGGCGCCGATGCCGTTGCGGGTCATGCCGTCGCGCAACCGTCCTTCCAGGTCCCGCATGCGCTGCATCGATCGCCGCATGCCGACAGCGCGGCGCAGCTCTTCCGCTTCAGCTCCCGTGAAACTGGCAACGGTCATGGCCATGCGCAGCAGCTGCTCTTGAAATAGCGGCACGCCGAGGGTGCGCTTGAGCACTGGCTCGAGCGATGGGTGCGGATAGGTGACCTCTTCCTTGCCCTGACGGCGGCGCATGTAAGGGTGCATCATCTTGCCCACGATGGGACCGGGGCGGATGATGGCCACCTGCACCACAAGATCGTAAAAGCGCACTGGCGCATTGTGCGGAATAGACGCCATCTGCGCGCGGCTCTCCACCTGGAACATGCCGACCGTGTCAGCTTTGCGCAGCGTCTCGTAGACGTGCGGGTCCTCAGGCAGCGCGGCCAGGTCGATTTTCTTTTTGTAGTGGCGCGGGATCAACTCAATCGAATCTTTGAGCACCGCCATCATGCCCAGGCCAAGCAGATCCACTTTGATCAGGCCGAGGTCGGCGCAGTCTTCCTTGTCCCACTGGATCACAGTGCGGCCCGGCATGGACGCGCGTTCGATGGGGACGACGCGATTGAGCATGCCTGCGCAGATGACCATGCCGCCGGAATGCTGGCCGAGATGGCGCGGCAGATCCTGCATGCGCATGCAGAGGTCGAGATAGCGCGCGATGCGCGGATGGCGGCCATCGAAGCCTGCCTGCTCAAAGTGACGCGCCATGGTGTCGTTTTCGCCGCGCCACTCCCAATGGCCCACCAGGCCGGAGAGCCGCGTGAGTTGCTCATCGTCAAAGCCCAGCGCCTTGCCCACCTCGCGCGCAGCCGAGCGGCCGCGATAGCTAATCACGTTCGCAGTCATGGCCGCGCCCAGTTGCCCGTAGCGCTCGTAGACATATTGAATGACTTGTTCGCGCTGATCTCCTGAAGGCAGGTCGAGATCGATGTCCGGCCATTCCCCGCGGTTCTCGCTGAGGAATCGCTCGAACAGCAGCTCCATGCCCACCGGATCGACTGCAGTAATTTCAAGCGCGTAGCAAACGGCAGAGTTGGCCGCTGAACCGCGCCCCTGCACCAGGATTCCCTGTTGCCGGCAGTAGCGAATCAGATCCCAGACGATGAGGAAGTAGCCGGCAAAGCCAAGTTTCGCAATGAGCTTGAGCTCATGTTCCACCTGCGCGCGCGCCTTGGTCAGCAGATTACGTTTGGCCGGCGAGCCGTAGCGTAGACGCACGCCTTCTTCCACGCGTTGGGCGAGAAAACTGTCCATCGTCTCGCCGCCGGAAACAGGATAGTGAGGGAATTCATAGCCCAGGTTGTTGAGTGTAAAGTCGAGGCGCCGGCTGACAATCCGCGTATTGTCGATCGCTTCGGGAATATCGCGGAAGAGTGCCGTCATCGCGCTCGCCGTGCGCAGAGAGCGCCCCGAATTGCACGCCAGCAGACGGCCTGCGCGATCAAGCGCAGTGTGGTAGCGGATGGTGGTCAGCACATCCAGAATTTCGCGGTCTTTCTCCGTGGCGTAGCGGACGCCGTTCGTAGCAATCACCGGCAGGTTGAGCGCGGATGCCAGGCTCAGCAAGGATTGATTGCGACACTCTTCTTCGCGCTGCTGATGGCGCTGCAGTTCGATGTAGAGATTGCCTCTGCCGTAAATGGCCGTCAGGCGGTCGGCAAGCTTGCACGCTCCGCTGCTTCCTTCGTGAGCCAGCGCGGCCGCGAGCGGGCCTTCCTCGCCGCCGGTCATACAGATCAAGCCCGCGGAGAATTCCTCCAGATCGTCCAGCGTTGCCGCGCCCTCGGCTTTGGTCGCTTCGCGCATTTTGAAGCGCGTGATGAGCTGGCAGAGATTTTGGTAGCCGGTTTGTGTTGCGCAAAGCAGCAGCAGGCGCGGCGGTTCAGCAGGGCATTGGTGCGGCAGCCAGGTTGGCGGCCTCAGCCGGTTCGCAAAGGATCTGACCGCGATCTCCGCGCCGATATGCGCCTGGACGCCGCACTTCTTTGCCGTGGTGTGAAACCGCGCCGCGCCATAGAGTCCGTTGCGATCGGCCAGCGCGAGTGCCGGCATCTCGACTTCCGTCGCGCGCTCGATGAGTGTTTCAGGCTGCGAAGCCGCGGC
>PMOF01000090.1:1538-9507 GCA_003162495.1 Acidobacteriaceae bacterium | reverse complement strand
ACGGTTCCAGCAGAATCTTCCCCGTAGTCTTGCGCGCTTCCAGATCAGTCTGCGCCTGCGCAGCCTCAGCCAGCGGATACTGATACTCCGTCCGCAGCTTGAGTTTGCCCTGGGCGGCCCAACCCAGCACATCGCCGGCGCGCCACTCCAACTCCGCCCGCGTGGCCAGGTAGTGCCACAGCGAAGGCCGGGTAAGAAACAGCGATCCCTTGCCGCTCAGTTGAATCAGATCGAACGGCGGCACCGGCCCGCTCGACGCGCCAAACAGCGCCAGCAGTCCGCGCGCCCGCAGGCAGTTCAAGCTCTGGTCAAAGGTCGTCTTGCCCACCGAGTCGTACACCACATCCACGCCTTTGCCGCCGGTCAACCGCTTGACCTCTGCCTCGAAATCCTGCTCGGTATAGAGAATCACATCGCTCGCGCCCGCCTCGCTCGACAACTCCGCCTTGGCCTTGGTCGACACCGTTGTAATCACCCGCGCGCCCAGCCCCACAGCAATCTGCGTCAGCAGCAGCCCCACGCCGCCGGCACCGGCATGGACCAGCGCCGTGTCGCCGGCCTTGAGCGGAAAAGTCGAATGAGCCAGGTAGTGCGCCGTCATCCCCTGCAGCATCGCGGCCGCGGCCTGCTCCATGCTCAGGCCCGCCGGAATCTTTACCAGTTGCGTCGCCGGGACCAGTGCATACTCCGCATAGCTGCCCAGCACACTCACCGACACGACCGCGTCTCCGGCAGCGAAGCCCGTTACCCCCGGCCCCAATTCCTCCACCGTGCCCGCGGCCTCGCTGCCTGGAATCAGCGGCAACGACGCTTTGTAAACGCCCTTGCGAAAGTAAATCTCAACGAAGTTGACCCCCACGGCTTCCACGCGGATCAACACCTGTCCCTGTCCCGGATGGGGAATGGGCAACTCGGCCAGCTTCAAAACCTCTGGCCCGCCGGTCTCGCTAATCTGGATCGCTTTCATATCACGCCAAGAATGCACCTTCGAGCCCGGCTAGGGCAAGAGCATTGATTTCACAAAATGGAAATCCGAAGCGCGCCCACGTCTCAATCAAAAAATAAAGCCCGCCCAGTCGATGCCCAGGCGGGCCATTCAATTCCCTATTTCTTATTTTGGTGTCGAGCAAGTTCGCATCAAAAAAGGACTGTCATCCTGAGCGACCGTAGCGAAGCGAAGGGAGTCGAAGGACCTGCGTTTGGGACACTCGTAACGCCAAACCAGGTTTCGAGCAAATAAAACCAACCTTTGAGATTATTCCTTGTTCCCTGCCTTTTCAGAACCCCTCGCGTCCTTCAGAGAGCATATTCTGCTCTTCCGGAGAAGCCAGCCGCACCAGCCGGTCAACCGTGTACGGCGCGCGGCTGTGGATGGTGTGGTAGTGGCGCACCTGTAGTTCGCCCAGCAGGCCGATGGCCAGCATCTGGATGCCTGCGACAATCAGCACCGCGCCAATCACAAACATCGGGCCATGCTGATCCATCAAGCTCCGATGCGGGTGCAGGACCTTCAGCGCAAGCAGATAGGTCGAGATCGCGCTCCCCGACAGAATGCCCAACGCGCCAAAGCCGCCAAAAAAATGCAGCGGGCTGCTCATGTACCGCAGCAGGAAACGAATGGTCAGCAGATCGAAGAACACGCCGAAGGTGCGACCCACCCCATAGTGGCTCTTGCCGCGCTCGCGGTTCGTATTCTTGATCGGAATCTCGCAAATCGATGCCCCATACCAGCTGGCCAGCGCGGGAATAAAGCGATGCATTTCGCCGTACAGCGGAATATTCTGGATCACCTCGCGGCGATAGGCTTTGAAAGTGGTGCCGAAGTCGTGAATATCCACGCCGGAAAGCCTGGCCATCAGCCAGTTCGCGCAGCGCGAAGGAACTCGCCGCAGGAAGAAGTTGTCGATCCGCTCCTTGCGCCAGCCGGACACCACGTCATATCCCTCTTCCAGTTTTTCCAGGAAGTTGGGAATATCGGCCGGGTCGTGCTGCGAGTCGCCGTCCATGGCCAGGATGAACTCGCCCGAGGCATGATCGAAGCCCGCCGCCAGCGCCGAGGTCTGGCCGAAATTGCGCCGCAGCTTTACCACCAGCACCCGGCTGTCCACCGCCGCAATCTCTTCCAGCAGCTTATAGGTACGGTCGTTGGAGCCATCGTCAACAAACACCAGCTCAAAGGGGTCGCCCACGTGTTCCATCACTTGCTTCAGGCGAGCATAAAGAGCCGTAACGTTTTCCTCTTCATTGTGAAAAGGCACGACAATGGAATATTTCCCCATAATGCCAGTATAGATGGTATGTCAATGAAAAAGGATTCCAAACCGCGTCTGGGCGCCTCCGGCTAAGACAAAGGCTGACATTTGGCCGGTCTCAGGGCCGGAAAACCGGTTACCGGTCCAGCTCTTCCAGCATCCCTTGCATTTCGCTCAGAGCGTGGTTGTTGCCACTCCGCGCCGCGCAACCAATCCCGCCCTTCAGCCGTTCGATCGCTTCCGCCGTCCGCCCCGCCTTGACCAGCGTCTGTGCGGCCATGAAGTAGCCGGCCGTATAATCCGGGTCGCCCGCAAGCAGAATGTCGAACTCCTTGAGCGCCGCGGTCGTCTCGCCGCGGTTGGTCAGCTCCATGGCGATGCCGTAACGGGCAAAGCTGTTCTTCGGGTCCAGCGCCAAAATCTCTTTGAGTCCCGCCATCTTGTCCATCTTGGTCGGCTCCGATCCCATTCTCTTCTCATCCGGCCCTGGAGATTTGCACATTTGGCGGCAATTGCCCAAACTGGAACTGGATGCCTCGCCCAATCCGCCCGTCCGGGATCGCCGTCGCCAGTTTCATTGTAACTGCACCACGGTCAGAATTTTTCCGGCCAAACGTACGTCCAAAAGATGGAGTAATCCCAAAATGACTTCCGCGGAAACAAATCCCGCTGCGCGCACCGTCGCCAGCACCCAGTCCGAGATGACAGAGATCATCTTGCCCAACGACACCAACATCCTCGGCAATCTGCTCGGCGGCCGGCTCATGCACTTTATCGACCTCACCGGCGCCATGGCCGCTTACCGCCACTCGCGGACCCACGTCGTCACCGCCGCCATGGACCACATCGATTTCATCCGCCCCGTGCATCTGGGCGATCTGCTCACCCTCAAGTCAAGCGTCAACCGCGCCTTTGCCACCTCCATGGAAGTCGGCGTCAAGGTTTGGGCGGAAAACACCCAGACCGCTTCTCATGCGCATGTTGCCAGCGCCTATCTGGTCTTTGTCGCCGTCGATAAGGAAGGCCGCCGCCAGCAGGTTCCTCGGCTGCTGCCCGAAACCCCCGACGAGCTGCGTCGCTTTGAGGATGCGTTGCGCCGCCGCCAGCATCGCGAAGCCGAATCCGCTCGCCGCAAAGATGCAAAACTAGTCGCCGCCGCCCAACGCCTTCCCTGAAGCCGAAAGAGAAAATCGATCCCCACCTCCTGTAAGATTTAATCCAGACCGCTGCGCAGGATTGTCTCCTTGAGCAGCCTGCCTAGAGCTTCTTCACGCCAACATGTTCTCTTGAGGAACGCGGTCTATCAAAGGAGTAAATAAATATATGGCGCACTCACCTGCCATGCCTTCGCCGCTGGCTTTGCCCGGCGTCTCCAAAATCGTCGCCATCGGTTCCGGCAAGGGCGGTGTCGGCAAGACCACCGTCGCCGTCAACCTGGCCATTGCGCTCTCCCGCCTCGGCCAGCGCGTCGGCCTCATCGATGCGGACATCTACGGCCCCAATGTCCCGCTCATGATGGGCTCAACCCAGCAGCCCAAAGTCCTTCCCGGCAATCGCATCGAGCCCAACCTCACTCACGGCATCAAGACCATCTCCATCGGCTACATCTCACCCGGCGACAAGCCCCTCGTGATGCGCGGACCCATGCTGCACCAGATCATTCGCCAGTTCCTGCAGCAAGTGGAATGGGGCGAGCTCGACTACCTCATCGTCGATCTGCCACCCGGCACCGGCGATGTAGTCATCTCCCTGGTTCAGACCGTGCCCCTCACCGGCGCAGTCGTCGTCTCCACGCCCAGCGACGTGAGCCTGGAAGACGCGCGCAAGGCTCTTCAGATGTTCGCGCAGGTCAACGTCGAAGTGCTCGGCATCGTCGAAAACATGAGCCACTTCACCTGCCCCCATTGCCACCACGAGATCGACATCTTCTCCCGCGGCGGCGCCGAGCGCACCGCGCAGCAGTTCAACATTCCCTTCCTCGGATCCATCGAGCTCGTCCCCTCCATCCGCGAGGGCGGAGACCGCGGGCTGCCCGTCACCCTGGCCGGCCCCAAGAGCCCACAGGCTGCGGAGTTCTACGCCATCGCTGAAAAAATGATGGTCCGCGCCGAGGCCGCCGCAGCCGCCGCCACCGACGTGATCGAGATCAGCTAGGCCAGGAATTGCTTCCCCACAAAAAAAGAAAGCGAGGCGCAAGCCCCGCTTTCTTTTTTCAAATCTGAAATCTACCGCCAGTGCCCTTCCACCAGAACCCAGCCTCCATGCCGGTGCACCCACCGGTGCGCAACCCAATGTGCGCCGGGATGCGGCGGACGATCATAGTGGCCGGGAACCCAGACGTAGTGGTCCCCGTCCCAGCGATGATAGCCGCCAACCCAGATAAAACCGCGCTCCGGGGGCGGACCGGGGTGTTCAACGATTGGAGCCGGTGGCCCAATCCGAATCACAACCTGCGCAAACGAAGTCGCAGGAACCAATGTGAGAGCAAGCAATAATGCCAATGCAGTCTTCTTCACGGCGAATCGAGTCCTCCATGGTTTAGATTGTCCGGAACAAGCGCTGTTTCCGGCGTTGATTATATTAACCGGTCACCCGCGGAAATGTTGCGCGTCACCGCAGTACTTCGGTTACGCCTTGTCAATCTCTTCCCCAAGCGCCTCGGCAGCCTTCACGCAAGCCGCACGATCCACGTCCAGGTGCGTCACCAGTCGAATCGCATCCGGCCCAACCGTGCTGGTCAGGATTCCGCGCTTCTTCAGCCGCGCCACCAACTCCTCCGCGCCCAGTTTTCCGGTCAATCGGAAAATCACAATATTGGTTTCGACCGCATCCACATCGATCGTTACGCCATCCATATTGGCCAGCGCCTCGGCCAGCAGTCGCGCGTTGGCGTGGTCTACATGCAGCCGCGCCGGTCCCTGCTCCAGCGCAATCAACCCCGCCGCGGCCAGCACGCCCGCCTGCCTCATGCCGCCGCCCAGTGCCTTGCGATAATCGCGCGCGCGCTCCATCCGTTCCGCCGATCCGGTCAGCATCGACCCTACCGGCGCACCCAGGCCTTTTGATAAACAGAACATCACCGTGTCGAATCCGCGCGTCAGCGTCTTCACATCCACGCCCAGCGCCGTAGCCGCGTTGAAAATCCGCGCTCCATCCAGATGCACGGGCAGCTTGCGCTTCTTCGCGCCCGCCCAAATCTCTTCCAGCACCGGCAGCGGCGTCACGCTTCCCCCGGCCAGGTTGGCCGTGTTCTCAATCTCGATCAGTCCTGTGTCGGCGCGAAACCCTCCCCGCTCATAAATCACCGGCTCGATATGCTTCCAGGTCAAAATGCCGCGCTCCGCAATCACCGCGCGGATCAGGCATCCTGAAAACGTCGCCGTCATGGCCATCTCCCAATCCAGAATGTGCGCCCGCGACTCGGCAATCACTTCCTGCCCCGGCTGCGTGTGCAGCTTGATTGCAATCTGGTTGCCCATCGAGCCGGTCGGCACAAACAGCGCTGCCTCGCGGCCAAACACCTCCGCCGCGCGCTTTTCCAGCAGATTTACTGTGGGGTCTTCGCCGTAAACATCGTCCCCCACCTCGGCCGCCGCCATCGCCGCACGCATCGTCGGCGAAGGCCGCGTTACCGTATCCGAACGCAGATCGATCATCCCGCTAGTTCCCTTTCCCTTCCTTGATTTTGATTCAGTCCAGAGCGACTCAATCGAACCGACGGCCCGAATAAGTCAAGCGCACTTACCCGCTAACTTGCTAACTCGCTTCAACTGCNNGGTATCTGCCCCATCGGCAATTCCATCACCGGCGTCCGCTCCGCACCCTGGACGGCGTAGGCCCAAAGTCCATGAAAGTTCACTCTCAGTCCGGGTTGGGCCTTCAAGAGCGCACTCATCACCGCAACGGCTTCGGTGCGCAAGGCGGCCGGATCGGTCACGCCGGTCGACTCATACGTGACGCCCAAATCGGGCTGGCGCAAAGTTGCATCCAGTCCCACCGCGACAATTTTCCAGGTGCGGTCGCCGTCCGCAAGCGACAAAGGAAATGCTGTCTGCGGCGAGCCTTTAATCTCCGCCTGCTCAGAGGAAAGCTTTTCCAGATTCGGCGAGGAGATGTAATCCACCGGTAGGAGCAACAAGCGAGCTGCTTGATAGCTGAACCACGCGCTCCACGGCTGGTCGGACTTGGCGAGGTCGCGCGCATGCGACCAATACCAGACGCCGTCATGCCCGTCGAAAACTCCTTGCCGAACATGCAGCCCAGCCAGCTTCCAACCCGCCGCCGCGCCGCTGCCATCCCAGGCCAGAATCAACCCCATCTGCCCGCCCATCGGCGCGCCTGCCGCATCCGCCAGCACCACCGCGTAGCGCCCCGGAGGCAGCGCCCGCATGGTAATCGTCACTGTCAATGAACCGTTTGCGTTCGAACAGAAAAACTGCGTATCGCCCGGAGCAGTCAGCGTGGTCGCGTCCAGCAGATACAAATTCTGCAACTGAGTCTGCCCGCCTTTCACCAGCGGCGCGGCCTGCTCCACGGCCTCGCGTATGCCGTCCCACTCCTGAGCCTCGGCCGGCAGCAAGGCGCCTTGCAGCCCCGCAAAATCCTGCCGCACCACGGCTTCCGCCAGCCGTCCGCCGGTCGCCGTCAGCGCACTTAGATCCGTCGCCGGCAGCTCCGCCTGCGTGGTGCAACTGGCCGCGTAGCTCGCCGCCGGCAAAGCCAGCAGCGCCGCTGCAGCCCAGGACTTCAAACGCAGGCTCATCTCCCCAGCCATTCTCAGGCATCCTCTCTATTCCGCGAAAGTCTGTGTGAGCGTCCGCGGGCCACTGATAGTCTATTACAGTAGCGGCAACGGATTGCCGGGCGCCGATTGAGGCGCCTGTCATCAATGCTGCGCCCCGAAGTTTGAGGCCGGGAGCGATTCCCATGCGCACAATCATGCCCCTGCGATTTCAAATCGAACCAGATTGGGCCCTGCAACGCCACGCATCGCGAAAATCGCTCCGCCCGCTCGTTCAGGCTTCCGTTTTGGTTCTTGCGGCAGCAGTCCTGCTTGGGTTCGGCCCCCCAGCGCTGGCCGCGCAATCTCCAGATACGGCCTCCGCGCCCGCCCTGTCTCCAAAGCCGATTCACCACCATAAGCCGACCGCCGCACATTCCACCACCCCGGCGGTTTCCCCGGCCCCTGCTGCAGTCACCCAGGCCGCGGTCATTCCTGCCGCGCCCAAGCTCCCCAACTGGCCAGCCAATGACAGGCCGGGCAAAGCCTCCGTCACCTGGGACAGCCAGGGATTGCGCATCAACGCGGCCAACTCCAGCCTGGAGCAGATTTTGAAAGATGTCTCCGCCGCCACCGGCGCAAAGGTCGAGGGCATGGGTTCCGATGAGCGGGTCTTTGGCGCGTATGGCCCCGGCCAGGCGCGCGACGTGCTTTCGCAACTGCTGCAGGGTTCCGGCTACAACGTGATGATGATCGGCGACCAGGGCCAGGGAACGCCTCGGCAAGTCGTCCTCAGTGCCCGCCAGAATGGCGACTCGCAATCGGCCGCTGCCGGCCCGGCCGGCAATCCCGACGAAGACGCCGACGTCGAAGAGCAACCGCAACCGACGCCGCAACCGCCAGTCCAGCCCTTCCGCCCCGGTTTCCCACCTGGCGGCCCTGTTCGCACGCCGCAACAAGCCTTGCAGGAGCGCCAGGAACAGCAACAGCAGCAGCA
>PMOF01000090.1:647-1532 GCA_003162495.1 Acidobacteriaceae bacterium | reverse complement strand
CCGAGCATTTTTTCGCAGCCTGTTCAGTCCCTTAGGGAAGTCTATTCTAGGAACTCATTCGATTCTAGGTGATGGGAAAATGACCCCATTTGCGGCGGCCAAACTAGCGGCTTCTGAGTTTTAAGTTGTAATGGTAGTGATCGGTGGCCGCCAAGGGTCACGAGCAATAGATAGCAATATCCCTCAAGACGCCTGGGCCGCTTCCGAGACCGCCTCCACGACCGTCGTCTTCGTGGGCCGGCGCATCATTGCAAACCCCGCGCGAAGGATTCCATAAGCCGCCAGGATGCCAAACGCCATCGAGCCCAAGGTTGCACAAATTAACATCGCAAAATTCAACAGATCTTCCATTGCTCTCGCTTTCGTTTCCGCTCCTGCGCCCGGACAGGATTCGCGCTTTCCTGTCCCGTTCGCCTGAAGTTCTTATGGGTCTGGGTCAACTCTTCGATCTTCTCAGAAAACCGGTCAAAATAGTTCAGAATGCTGTTGTTAACACGTGTACCCCTGAAACTAAAGTCATGGTCCGCCGTCAACCCCTGTTGCTCAAGTTGCATGCCCGCTCTTCCTTAACCTCATCCAAAATTGCGCCTCACAACCCAGGCCAGACTCCCTCCCCATGCGTCAAGATCAATAAATGGAATCGAATCCCCAGCCCGTCTCGCCGCAAGCCATAGAGCGCCTTTGGAGTTCCATTGCCGAGCGCACTGCCGATCCGCGCGCCGGCATCTTCGGACCGTCCTCCATAAGTTGGATGGTCAATCGCGAATCAGCGTTGTTTCTGGGTGCGGGCCGGGCCTCGCTGCTGCAGTTGGCCCATCCCTGGGTCGCAGCCGCTCTCGACCAGCATTCCAATCTCCGCTCCGATCCGCTCGCCCGGTTCCACGG
>PMOF01000090.1:0-619 GCA_003162495.1 Acidobacteriaceae bacterium | reverse complement strand
CCGTGCTTCCGCCGCTCTCCACCGACCAGCGCGAGGCCTACTACGCCGAGAGCAAAATCATGGCTGCCCTGTTCGGCATTCCGGCCGCCGCGCTGCCTGCGGACTGGTCCGCCTTTGAGGCCTACAACCGCGCCATGCTCACCTCAGGCATGCTGGGAGTCAACGCGCTCTCGCGCGACATGGCCCATAGTGTCCTCCACGGCCGCGGCTCCTGGGTGCCTGTTCCCGCCTGGTATCGCGCCTTCACTTCTGCCTCGCTCCCCGAACAACTACGAGAACAGTTTGAACTTCCCTTTCGCCAAAGAGAAATCGACTCGGCTAATCGCGCGCGTGTCTGGCTTCCCCGCATCTACCGCCGGCTCCCCCCTGCCTTGCGATTTGTCGGTCCCTACCAGGAAGCAAACGCCCGCCTGCTCGGCCGCCGCGTCAGCGCGCTCACCCGCGCCAGCAACCGCTTCTGGATCGGCCAGCCCCGCATGATGTTCGCTGAGCCCGAGCGCTGACGCACCGCGCCCCACACCGCCCAATATTCACTTTGACGATCCTATGTATCATGGTTATAGAAGGGATTATGCAGGGGTTTCATTCCCCATCAGCAAAGCATCCATCGGTTTTCAGC
>PMOF01000289.1 GCA_003162495.1 Acidobacteriaceae bacterium | reverse complement strand
GATTGCTGCCGGAAGCGGACTTCGGTTTTGGCGGGATGGACGTTGACGTCCACTTCTTCGGGGGGCATTTCGAGGAACAGCAGGACGACCGGAAAGCTGGTGGGTGGCAGCACATTGCGATACGCCTCGGTGATGGCGTGAAGCAGCAAGCGATCGCGAATAAGCCGCTTGTTGATGAAAATATAAATCGAGTTGCGATTGAGCTTTTGCAGCTCGGGCCTGGAGTAGAAGCCTGTCAGGCGCAGGGTGCCCGGATCGCGAGCTGGTTGGTCGGGATCCTGCTTCCAGGGCGGCGGCTCGGGCAAGCCGGCGTGGGCCAGCGGGGTTTCAGCGGCCACCGGCAGCAGTTGCGCCAGCGTGTCCTTGCCGAATACCTGATAGATGCGCTCCGCGGTGCGGGCGACGGGCGGCGCGGAGACAATGGTGTGCGTGGCGGAAAGCAGCTCAAAGTGCTTCTCTGGATGGGCCAGCGCGTAATGGGTCACCAGGGCCGTCACGTGAGCCAACTCCGTCGACTCAGCGCGGAGAAATTTGCGCCGTGCCGGCGTATTGAAAAAAAGATCGGCGACCGCCAGCGTGGTTCCGCGGGGCAAGGCCGCGTCGTCCACGTGCAGGATCTTGCCGCCTGCGATTTCAAGGCGGGTTCCGACAAACGCTTCATTGGCAGATGGTTCAGCTGCGGCGCCTGTACACGTTTCAAGCGTCACCCGAGCAACGGAGGCAATGGACGGCAGCGCTTCCCCACGAAAACCCAAGGTGGCGATAGAGAGCAGGTCGGCAGCGGTTCGAAGCTTCGAAGTGGCATGGCGCTCGAAGGCCAGCAGAGCGTCGTCGCGATTCATGCCGTGGCCGTCGTCGGTCACGCGGATGAGCCGGCGGCCGCCCGCTTCCACCTCCACGCGAATGCGGCTGGCTCCGGCATCCAGGGCGTTCTCCAGCAGCTCCTTCACCACCGAAGCGGGGCGGTCGACCACTTCGCCGGCGGCGATCTGGTTGGCAACCTGATCGGGAAGAATGCGGATGCGGCCCATAAGACCTAAGGGTAAACCAGAGATCACCGAGAAGGATTCAGGGAACGGGAGTCAGAGATCGGAGATCGGGGGAATTGCGACCGAACCGTCGAAGTGGCGCCGAAAATGCGCCATGCTTCATCGATCGCTTTCGAGAAGATGCCGTTGCAGTTTCGCAACGACATTCGCAAAAGGACCGTGGTGTTGGCGCTTCGATGATGAACATCGCTGCATTGAGGAACCGTTTCAGGACGCGCCACAAAAGCAAAATGCCGCGCTTGGGCGGCATTGTTTGAATTTGGACAAATCAGTTCGAGGGCCGCGTGCGCTAGATGCCCATTCCGAATTCGCTGGCTTCGCGATCGCTGGCGTTGGCGTAGAAGTCGTAAGGGGTGCGGCGCTTGAACCTGTAACGATTGCGCAACCCAGCGCCCAGGAAGATGCCCAATGCGGCCACCGCCATGCCTAAGGAAACCCAGCCGATTACATGCAAGGCGTGCCGCTCATCGGCATCTTCTTCGGGCGCGACAGATTCGGGTTCAGTGGACATTGAAGCTTCCTCCTGTTGGCATGATACCGCAACTTTCATTTGACGAGTATTGCTGACACGACGTGAGCCTACCACTTTCGTATAACTAGATAGAGTCGATTCGGGACAGCCAGGTTGCCTTTGCGAGGTCGGGAAGAAAGCTGGCGCGCATGGAGTTGGCGGCCAGTTGACGCAGTTCTTCGCGGGTAAAACCGTGTTCGACATGAGCCAACAAGTATTCGCTGGCCAGGTCGGAGCCGAAGAAAGCAGGGTCGTCGGAGTTAAGAGTGACCAGCAGGCCGGCATCGAAATAGCGGCGCAGCGGGTGGCTGGCAAAAGAAGCACAGACGCCGGTGCGGACGTTTGATGTTGGATTGAGCTCAAGGGGAACGCTGCGCGCCTTGAGCTCCTGGATGAGAGCCGGATCCTGGATGGCTGAAAGCGCGTGGCCGATGCGCTCCGAACCGATGTCGAGTGCTTCCCATATGGCCTCGGGACCGGTGGTTTCGCCGGCGTGATTGGTCAAGCGCAGTCCGGCGTTGGCCGCTTCGGCATAGAGGGCCTTGAAGGGCTCGGAACCGCGCTGCCGCTCGTCGCCGCCCAAGCCAATGCCGATGATGGACGGAAATTGCGGGCGCAGCGCAGCAGCTTTGCGGAAGACTCGCACGGCCTCCTCAACCGTGAAGTGGCGCACGGCGTCAAAGATCCAGTAAAGCGAAAGACCCAGCTCCCGTTCTCCGCGCCTGCGGGCGCGCTCCAGGCCGGCAAAGATCGGTTCGAGCGCGTGGGGATCGAAATTCCGCCACATGTAGATGACGCCCACGGAGATGTAGACCTCGGCATGGACGATGCCCTGTGCGGCCAACTGCTGCATCATGCGCCAGGCGGCCAGCTCGTAGTCTTCGGGATCGATCAGGCGGCGCGTGACGGCCTTGAAGCCTTCAATGAAGCTGGTGAAGTCGTCGAAGCGGTAGTGAGATTCGGCCTCGGCCAGGGTCATGGGGTGGGCATCGTGGCGGGCGCTCAGCTCCACCAGCGTCGCGGGCGTGATGGTGCCTTCGAGGTGCAGATGCAACTCGGCCTTGGGCAGCCGGCAGATGAAATCCTGTATGCCATCCATCATCTGACTAGTGTACTGAGGATCGGTCCAGATTCGCTTTCCTTCATCGCCCTCATTTGTCTATAGTCGTAATCACCTGTCCAGACCGTCTATCCGGGGTTTATTCGTGCCGACGGCCGCATGATTCCCTCTCCCCTTTACCAGCTCGGGGATGTGCCAGACTGACAGAAATAACGCAAGGAGTGCCCGGAGTGCGCGAGATCCGAGCGGAGAGAAACGATTGACCGTCCTGACCCGATCTCGGTTGTCCCTCGCAAAACGATTCAGCCGGTTGCTGTTGGTGCTGGTGGGTCTGCCGGCGATGGCGCAGACGGTCGCCTTCACGCAGCCGTCCGTGATCCGATATCACTTTGGCGAGAACCCCGACGGTAGCAGGCTTTGGGCCAGTCCGGAGTTCAACGACAGCGACTGGCCGCAGAGCACGGCGAGTCCGTGGCCAAAGCCACCGTACCCGTCGGACGGGATGATCTGGGTTCGCATCCGGGTGCCGGTTCCGAGTGGTGAGAGTGGACCGCTGGCGTTAAGGCAGATCAGTTTGCAGAATCTGGCAGGCGCCGAAGAGATTTACGTCAACGGTGTTCTGGTAGGGACCAACGGCAAGTTGCCACCCCAGCCGATTGCCGCTGTTCGGATGGAGCAATCCGTCTTTCCCCTCACCCCCAGGCTCGTCTCCAACGCCCCCACTGCGCTGGTGGCCGTGCGCCTGTGGCTGCTGCCGCTTTCGAATCTGGAAGGAAACATCGACTTGCGGTTTGTGATCGACCGCGCGGGGGTGCTGGAGACAGCGGCGCGGGAAGAGCGCCAGTCTATGCTGCTGGCCCGTTTGCCCGTCTACGCCGCATTCTTCTTCATGGGACTCCTGGGAATAGGTCTGCTCGTATTCTGGCGATTTTCCGGCGAGCGCGACCTGGGGCTTTTCGGATTTCTTCTCGTCGCCGGCTGCGCGTTTGTCTTATTCCTGATGTTCACGTCGGGCGGGGATTTGGCTTTGACCCAGCGGCCCTGGGATCTGCTCTATGGCCCATTGCAGTTTCTCGCGCCTTTTTCTGCCGTGCTCTTCTCGTGGAACTTCTACGAAATTCCTTCGCGTTTCTGGAAGTATGCCGCATACGCCGGTGTGGCGATGATGGGTATTAGTGCATTCGCCAACCAATGGTTTTATCACCCGTATGCCTTCCTGCCGGTATTACATCGCATAGAGTACGGAGCCAACGCTGTGTTTGGGCTCATCATCATCGGAGGCGATCTATGGGCCATGTTCAACCGGCCCTCCAAGCGCCTGCTGGCCTTTGTCACCGCACTGGTCCCGGTTGCCTCCATTCTCTCAACGCTTTTTGGGCTTCCGCCGCTTCGGTTCGGCCCCGTAACCATCGGAGCACTCTCCTTCACCACGCTCCTCGCAGGTTTCATGATCACCGGGATTCTGGTCCGGCGGACGTGGAAGGCTTGGCGCGAGGGCGCTGCGTTGCGCGTGGAGCTGGAGGCGGCGCGGGAGATTCAGCAGGCCCTAGTGACGGCAGTTCCCGAGACGCCGGGATTTCAAGTGCGCGCGGTGTATGCTCCGGCAGCGCAGGTGGGCGGGGACTTCTACCGCGTAGTTCCAACGCGGGATGGCGGCCTGCTGCTGGTTGTGGGGGACGTGAGCGGTAAGGGACTGCGTGCGGCGATGACGGTTTCCGCGCTTATGGGTGCGCTGCGCACGATTACCAGCGAGAGTCCAGCCACCATTCTCGGAGAACTCAATCGCAGCCTCGCCGGGCAGCTTCGTGGAGGCTTTGTGACTTGCTGCGTGGCGCGAATCGGCACACAGGGAGATGGACTGATTGCCAATGCCGGCCATCTTGCGCCTTACATGGATGGACGCGAACTTGAGGCGGCGAATGGGCTGCCGCTGGGAATTGTGCCGGAGATTTCTTACAACGACACGGCTTTTACGATCATGCCGGGCGGGCAGCTTACTTTTATGTCGGACGGCGTCATCGAGGCGCGCAGCTCCACAGGAGAGCTCTTCGGCTTCGAGCGCACCGCGGCCATCGCCACTCGTCCAGCGGAATATGTGGCAAAGGCAGCGCAGGCTTTTGGGCAGGAGGACGACATTACTGTGCTCACACTTTCTTTGGTCCCAGCGAGTGCTTGCACCGGGTAGGTAGTTTCATAGCAGGATGAATGCCTGTTCTCGCTCTTTCCGCAGAGCGTTACCGCGGTTTGGCGAACTCCGACCGATGGCGGCTGTAGAGGAAATAAATGAAAAGGCCGATGACCAGCCAGATGAGGAAGCGGAACCAGGTGATGATCGGCAATCCGGCCATGAGCAGAAAGCAGAAGACGACGCTGAGCGCGGGAATGACGGGGCCAAAGGGAACGCGGAAGCCGCGGTGCCGCTCCGGTTCGCGATAGCGCAGAACAATCACTCCCACCGACACCAGCACGAAGGCAAAGAGAGTGCCGATGTTGGAGAGGTCGGCCAGCGTGCCGATGTCAAAGAGGCCGGAGGGGATGGCGACGACGAAGCCCGCGACCCAGGTGGAAAAGGCCGGTGTGCGGAAGATGGGATGGACGTTGGAGAAGACTTTGGGGAGCAGGCCGTCCCTGGACATGGAGAACCAGACGCGCGACTGGCCGAGTTGGTAGACCAACAGGGAGGACAGCATGCCCATGATGGCGCCGAACAGGACCACCAGCCTGATCCAGTGGAGAGAATGCCCACCGGGAAGGATGGAGAGCTTCTTGAGCGCGTTGACCACTGGGGCGGCGTCGCCCACCATCGATTGCCACGGCACCAGGCCGGTCAGGCAAACAGCCACCGCCACATAAAGCACCGTGCACACCACCAGTGTGGCGATGATGCCGATGGGCAGGTCGCGCTGCGGGTTGCGGCACTCCTCGGCCGCAGTGGAGACGGAGTCGAAGCCGATGTAGGTGAAGAAGATGATGGAGCCGCCGGTCAACACGCCGCTCCAACCGTTCGGCATGAAGGGATGGTAGTTGTTGGGATGGATGAAGCTGATGACGGCGAAGACGAAGATCAGAATCGCAATCAGCTTGATGCCGACCATCATGTTGTTGGTGCTGGCCGACTCGCGGATGCCGCGCACCAGGATCACGGTGAGGATGAGCACGATGAGGAAAGCCGGAATGTTGAAACCGAAGTGCCAGCCGGGAGGGTAGAGCCAGTTGCCAGCCAGATCCTGAAGCCCCCCAGGCAAATAGGCGGGCGATATCCATATAGGCGAGGGGTGCAGGCCAAACCAGTCCAGCAGGTCGACCACATGGGCGGCGAAGCCAACGCTGACGGTCATGTTGGAGCCGGCGTATTCGAGAATCAAATCCCACCCGATGATCCAGGCGATCAGCTCGCCCATGGTGGCGTAAGTGTAGGTATAGGCCGAGCCGGCGATGGGAATCATGGACGCAAGCTCCGCATAACAGAGGCCAGTGAGCCCGCAGACAATAGCCACCATCACCAGCGACAGAGCGATCGCGGGACCAGCGCCGGGGCGTCCTGCGAGTGCGGTATGGGTGATGATGTAATTCGCCAGCGGCGTGTTGAGCACGCTGGAGGTGTCAAACTGTTCGCCCGAAATCGCCGTGCCGATGACCGTGAAGATGCCGGAGCCGATGACGGCTCCGATGCCGAGCGCGGTTAGCGACCACGGCCCGAGCGTCTTTTTGAGACGATGCTCGGGTTCTTCCGAGTCGCTGATCAGCTTATCGATGGACTTGCGGGCGAGCAGTTGGCTGGGCAGGGCAGTTCTCCTGTTTGCAGTCGAAACCCGGTTCTGATCCTGGTGCGGCCG
>PMOF01000263.1:1098-4270 GCA_003162495.1 Acidobacteriaceae bacterium | reverse complement strand
TCGATCATGTGCACCGGGATGCGAATCGTGCGGGCCTGGTCCGCGATGGCGCGAGTAATAGCCTGGCGGATCCACCACGTTGCGTAAGTCGAGAACTTGTAGCCGCGGCGATATTCAAACTTGTCTACCGCCTTCATCAGGCCGATGTTNNTGAATCAGGTCGAGGAACTGCAGTCCGCGATTGGTGTACTTCTTGGCGATGGAGACGACCAGGCGCAGGTTGGCTTCGATCAGCTCGCGCTTGGCCTGCTCGGCATCCATGTCGCCCTGGATCATCTCGCGCTGGGTGCGCTTCAGCTCGACGATCGAGACGCCCGCATCGCCTTCGATTTTTTCAAGGTCGGCGCGGCAGTTTTTTTGCTGGCGGCGGTACTCCTTTTTGAGCTCCTCGCTCTTGCTGGCTTCATGCTTCTGGTCCAGCGAACGGATTTGCCGCTCCAGCGTGCGCATGGTGTCCACGGTCTTGTTGACCTTGTCCAGCAGACGTTTGCGTTCGATGGGCGTGTACTTGAGCTCGCGAACGATGCGCGAAATCAGAACCCGCTCGCGCGCGATGAGCCAGCGTGTGTGCCGCGCAACCGAGGCCTTGGCCTTGGTTGAGGCCGCCTGCTTTTCCTCGAGCTGCGCAATCTTCTTCTGGTGCTTTTGCAGCGCGTCAATCCGGGCCACGGTGGCCTTTACGCGCGTCTGAACCACTTCCTCGGTGAGCTCTTCCTCATCGAAGATCACCACTTCTTTCACGTTGCGCACGCCGCGCTTCAGATCCTCGCCCAGGGCCACGATCTCGCGGATCACGATCGGCGACCGCGAAATGGCCTTGAGCACGCGCAGCTGGCCGCGCTCGATGCGCTTCGCAATTTCTACTTCGCCCTCGCGCGTCAGCAGCGGCACGGTGCCCATTTCGCGCAGGTACATGCGCACCGGGTCATTGGTTTTTTCAAGCGTGCCCGGGGTCAGGTCAAGCTCGACATCCTCACCCTCTTCCAGCTCAAAATCTTTGTCGGCGCCGAATTTTGGGGTGTCCAGCAGGTCAATGCCCTGGGTCCCGATGGTGGTAATCAAATCGTCAAGATCGTCGGCCGAGCCAATCTCATCCGGCAAGATGTCATTCACATCGCCGTAGGTGAGATAGCCCTTCTCTTTGCCTACTTCGATCAGGGTGTCGATTTCATGTTCGAATTTGTCGTCAATCGCCAAAATATTCCTACTCTCTACTCTCTCGCGCAAGGCTGATTAGGCACCGGCTTGCGCACCGGTGCGAAGTCCGTTCCGGCGTGCCAAAAAAGATTTCCATGGTATAAAACATGGAAATCCAGTGCACGTTCGGACACGGACCTGCGATCACCCGCAAAAAGAAGCGGTCTCAGGTGGTTGCTCGGAACGGGATGATTGCGCATCAGGGTTTCGCCTGGATCGCCCGCGAGCCGGAGCTCATAAGTGGGGCAGAGGGGGCGCACATCCGCACAGAGATCAGTAGATTAGCACAACCTGTCCTTAATTTGCCATAGCAAAATAGGAGGTAAAGCTGTGAGAATCAGGGCGCTTACTGGCTGCGCCGCCACTGGGATCGGGCTTTTCTGCGCCTTGCCCGCTCCTGTTGCTGTCTGATTAGACGCAGCCCAGGGCTGGATCGATGCACGGTCCATGCGATTCGGCGCGTTGCGCAGCGGGCTTTTTCCGGGGAACGCTACCGCGGCGGCGACTTCTGGTTGTGAAGCTGACGCAGCGCTCTGTCCAGATCCAGCTTTTGCTGGGTCAGCAGGGCCAGCTCGGCAAAATCGCCACGCCGCTCGGTTTCGGCGATCAGGACGCGCAGATCGCGCTGGCGGCTCTCAATGGCCCGCTCCTGAATCTCCTGGATGGCGCTCAGGACCTCGCTCTCCTCAGGCGGCTTAGTCTCCGCCAGCAGGGCCTCGGCCAGCAAAGCGCGCTGGGCTGGGTCTTCGACCGCGTCCATCGGGTCGCCGGCTTGGCGGATGGCCAACGCCTGCATGCTGGTAAACGAGCCAAGGTGCTGAAACCAGGCCGGTTGCTGGACAAGAGCTTCGACTGCCTGGAGGCGGGCCAGTTCGTTTTCCGGGTTGGTGATGGCCAGCGCCCGCAGAAGCACGCGCTCCACTTCCGTGAGCGCTGCGGCCCGCGTCTCGATATGATCGCGCCGCTTCAGCGCGGCCTGGCGCAGCTCCTCGCGCAAGACGGCCGAATCGATGCCCAGCTTTTGCGCCGCATCCCCTGCAAATTGGTCGCGGGTCAGCTTCTCCGGCATGCGGCGGATGTGCGGCAGCAGGTAGTTCATGGCCTTCACTTTTTGCTCCGAACTCGCCCCCGGAAACAACTGGCGGGCGCGCTCGATCAGGTAGTCGGACTGCCGGCGAGCGCCCATCAAGGCCTTTGTGTACGCCTCCACGCCGCGCTCCCGGATAAAACGGTCGGGGTCGAGGCCGTCGTCAAGGGTCACAATCTTGATGGTGAAGCCCTCCTCGGTGAGCAGGGCGATGGACTTTTCGGCAGCATTGGCGCCGGCAGCGTCGGGATCGAAGTTCACCAATACGTTCGAGGTGTGACGGCGCAAAAGCGCAACCTGCTGCTCCGTAAAGGCCGTTCCACTGGTGGCGATGACATTCTGAATCCCGCGAAGAAAAACTGAGATGCAATCCATCTGGCCCTCGACCAGCAGCGCGTATTCGGCTTTGCGAATGGTGGTGCGCGCTTTGTCCAGGTTGAACAGCACCAGGCTCTTGGAGTAGAGCGGCGTCTCCGGGGAGTTGATGTATTTCGCTCCGGCCTTATCGCCAGTTTCGAGGGTGCGCGCCGTGAAGGCGATTACTCGCCCGCCCTCGTTGGCAATGGGAAACATGACGCGCTTGCGAAAGCGATCGAAGATATGCCCTTGCGTGCCGTCGCCCTGTTCCTTTGAACTGAACAGACCGCTCGCCCGCAGCGTTTCCTCGTCGGCCATGCCGCTGAGCCGATCGCGCAGAGCGCTGAAGCTGTCAGGCGCGTAACCAACGCGGAAGGTCTTGATGCCTTCAGGCGTCAGGCCGCGGCCGGCCAGGTATTCACGCGCGACGGCGCCTTCCGGGCCAAGCAACTGCTCCTGAAACCAGGCGGTTGCCGTCTCATGCAGCTCCAGAAGGCGAGCGCGCTGGCGCGCCCCGGCCGCTTCTTCCGG
>PMOF01000263.1:0-1013 GCA_003162495.1 Acidobacteriaceae bacterium | reverse complement strand
CGCACCGCATGGACGCTGAACGAGGGCGATTTTTCCTTGTGAAAGGGGCAAAGGCCGGAGTAATTCTGTGCGCCCGACTTGCGTAGGCGCATGTACCCCTCGATCACCTTGACGATGTCGGCCTGCTGCTTGACGGTTTGGGCGAAGTCGGACACCGGAGGGGCTTGTCTCTCAGGATAAGGCCGCCCATGAGAGGGCGATGTGGAAGGAGTGGATATCGAGACATCATCCCGATTGCTTATCGCACGTGCCGACGCGACCTTTTTTCTTCTGCAATCGTTGGTAGTGTCCTTATTTCTCAAATCAGAACACTACCGAATTCGAGGGCTTGTTGACTCCGAATCAGCCCAAGAGTAGCGTCTTGATTAAGTGGAAACTCGTTTTGGGGGATTGCCATGACCGGGATTCAATATGTGACGGACGAAGAGGGCCGGAGAATTGCAGTCCAGATTGACCTCCGTGAGCACGCGGAATTGTGGGAAGAGCTGGAGGATTTGCTGGTTTCCCAGTCGCGCCGGAACGAGGAGAGCATCCCAATCGAGGAAGTCGAGGCGAAGCTCCGCGAGAGAGGCAAGCTGAGTGCCTGAGTACCGGGTTGCGCTGAAAGCGAGCGCGGAGAAAGAACTCCTCAGGTTGCCCGATCCTATCGCTACGCGCATTCTGGCTAAGATCAAATGCCTTGCTGAAGACCCACGACCCCATGGCTGCAAGAAGCTCGCCGGCGGAGCGGACGAGTGGCGCATTCGCGTGGGCGACTACCGCGCGATCTATACCATCGATGACGAATTGAAGACGGCAGTTGTGACGCGCATTGCCCATCGGCGCGAAGTATATGAGTAGTCAATTACCCCCTTCCGATCAAGGCCGCACTGGCCTTTTCTTCACTCACGGCATCGATTTCGCTACCATAAAGAAATGGCGTTTCCCGTCAAAACCTGCGTCGTATGCTCTGAGGAGTTCGAACTGAGGCCGGATAAGCCCGGCTTCGCCAACCGCTGCCCGGAGTGCAGCAC
>PMOF01000162.1:868-3816 GCA_003162495.1 Acidobacteriaceae bacterium | reverse complement strand
GCGGGCGATTTCGGCTGCGGCGCCCATGAGGTGACCGAGCAGGGAACGATCGTCGGGACTGCTCTCGGCAAGCGAGGCAAGGTGGCGGCGCGGCGCGATGAGCACGTGCACGGGCGCTGCCGGATGAATGTCGGCGAAGGCGTAACACTGGTCGTCCTGGTAGACGGCGGTGGAGGGAATACTCCCGTCAATGATTTTGCAAAAGAGACAGCTCATGGCGAGACCAGTGTACCGCAGCGTCAACTGGTGTGATCGAGCACGATCTTCCAGCCTTGCGGGCCTTTGCGCCAGACGAGAGAGAAGATGCCATCGTCTTTTTTGGCTTCGCCTTTGACGGCGCGTTCGAGGTGAAAGGCGCCGGTGACCACGGCGAACTCGACCTGGCCGCAGGCGCTGGGTAGCAAGCGGATGTCGAGATTGTTGAAGGTGAGCGCGCCCATTTGCTCGGCGGTGGTATAGGACTGCTTGTAACGCTCGAGGATGGGACCGTAGCCCTTGCGCAGCTTGGCGCCGATGAAGGTGGTGTCAGGGGAATTCTCATAAACCTGCATGAAGGCGGGAATGTCGGCGCGGTTCCAGGCGGCGACCTGCGAATCCATGGCGGCGCGGATGGCGGCTTCGTCGGCCACCCGTGGTAAGGCAGACGCCGCCACCTGCGGTGGGGCGGACGCCGCTGGCGCGGCCTGGGCGCGCGTGGGCATGGCGATGAAGATGCCGAGTAGGGCCGGCATCAGGATCATCAAAAACCCTCTCAGAGTGGATCGCCTTAATCCGCGTGGCATGGGGATTGTTTGCATGGGAGTTCCTCCGGGATCAGCTTACAATGGCAGCATGTCGGCGGCTATTGCTTCCTCCCCATTGCGCGTGGTGCATACGGTCTGTTCGCATGACTGCCCGGACTCGTGCGGGGTGCTGGTGACGGTGGATGAGCAGGGCCGCGCGCTCAAAGTGGAGGGCGACGCGAGCCATCCGGTGACGCAGGGATTTTTGTGCGGGAAGGTGGCGAAGTATCTGGATCTTGTGTACGCGCCGCAGCGAATCCTTTATCCGCTGAAACGAAAAACAGGCGTGGCGAAGGGGCCGCTGACGCGGGGGCGGGAGCACGAGGCCTTTGAGCGCGTGAGCTGGGATGAGGCGCTGGATGCGATTGCAGCGCGGCTGAAGCAGGTGGCCGATGAGTTTGGACCCGAATCGATATTGCCATACAGCTACGCGGGGACGATTGGCGTGCTGGGATACGGATCGATGGACCGGCGTTTCTTTCACCGGCTGGGGGCGAGCCAACTGGACCGGACGATTTGTTCCGAAGCGGGCGGCGAGGCGTGGAAGCTGGTTTATGGAAAGAAGCTGGGCACGCCGACGGAGGACTTCCGGCTGGCGAAGCTGGTGCTGGCGTGGGGCGCGAACATTCACGGAAACAACGTGCACCTGTGGCCCTTTGTGGAGCAGGCGCGGCGGAATGGGGCGCGACTGATTGTGATCGATCCCTATCGCACCAGGACGGCGGCGCTGGCGGACTGGCATATTGCGATCCGGCCGGGGACCGATGGGGCGCTGGCGCTGGGAATGATGCACGTGATTCTGAACGAGGGCCTCGAAGACCGCGCCTACATCGACACGATGACGCATGGGTTTGAGCAATTGGCGGAGCGGGCGCGGGAGTATACGCCGGAGCGGGTGGCTGCGTGGACGGGCATGACGGCGACGGAGGTTGAGCAACTGGCGCGCGAGTATGCCACCACGCGGCCGGCGGCGCTGCGCTTGAATTACGGCGTGCAGCGATCGGAGAACGGCGGGACGGCGGTGCGCGCGATTGCCATGCTGCCGGCGCTGACCGGGGCGTGGAAGGTTCGCGGCGCGGGCGGGCAGCTTTCGACTTCGGGGGCGTTTGATTTTGATCAGGATGCGGTCAGGCGGCCGGATCTGGCGCTGGCCTCGCCACTGGGACGGCTGGCGCGGACGGTGAATATGTCGGCACTGGGAGAGGCGCTTGCCGAGCAGGGAACAGGGACGGAACAGCAGGGACGAGGGACTGAGGGACTAGGGACTAAAGATGGGCCGGCGGTGAAAGCGCTTTTTGTTTATAACTCGAATCCGGGGGCGGTGGCTCCGAACCACAATGCTGTGCGGCGGGGGATGGAACGGACAGACCTGTTCACGGTGGTGCATGAATTATTTTTTACGGATACGACGGATTATGCGGATTACATTTTGCCGGCGACGACGTTTCTGGAGCATACGGATATTCAAGGGGCGTACGGGCACTACTTTGTGCAGCTGTCACAAAAAGCAATTGAGCCGCCGGGCGAAGCACGATCGAACGTGTGGCTGTTTGGGCAACTGGCGCAGCGGATGGGATTTGAAGAGGAATGCTTCCGGGATACTCCGGAAGAGCTGATCCGGCAGGCGCTGGCGATTGGGGCGGACGGGCACTCGACCAATGCTGGGATGGAGCATATAACGCTCGAGGCTTTGAAGGAACATGGGCATATTCCGCTGGGGTTTCATCGCGAGGGCTTCCAGCCCTTTACCTTTGGATCAGTATCTACTCCCACGGGGAAGATCGAGTTTTATTCTGAGACGCTGGCGGCGCAGGGGCTTGATCCGCTGCCGGGATTTGTTGCGCCGACAGAGTCGCGTTGGGGCGAGTTGGCGAAGCGCTATCCGCTGGAGTTTTTGAGCCGCAAGGCAGACAACTACATGAACACGACATTTGCCAATCTGGATGGGCATCGCAAGATGGAAGCGCGCAAGAGCCATCGTTTGGAGATGCATCCGAAAGACGCGGAGGCGCGAGGAATTGCGGATGGCGATGCGGTACGAATCTGGAATGACCGCGGCGAGCTGAGGCTGACGGCGATGATCAATGCAAGCTTGCCAGCGGGGGTGGTGGCGGGACAACTGGATTGGGCGAAGATGTCTCCCGGGGGCGGAAATGTGAACGCGCT
>PMOF01000162.1:0-862 GCA_003162495.1 Acidobacteriaceae bacterium | reverse complement strand
AGGGACTAGTGACCAGGGACTAGTGACCAGGGACTAAGTGGACTTAGGTTTGGAGTTATACTTTGATTTTTATGAGTTAGTAAGTGCTCCATAGGCTGATAACTCCATGGATAAGACAAATACATTCACGCTTCGGCTGGCGACGGAGGTGGACATTCCGGCGCTGCACGCGCTGATTGAGGCTTCGGTGCGCGGCTTGCAGGCGGGGGACTACACGCAAGCGCAGATTGAGGGGGCGCTGGGAACGGTGCTGGGTCTCGATACGCAACTGATTCGGGATGGGACTTATTTTGTGGCGGAGGCTGTTGGGGGCAGCGAAGAGCGTACCTCAGGGGCTAAAGACCTGGGCCCTTCTGCTGATTCGGATGTCAGGGCTGAAGACCTGACCTACCCACCGCTGGCAGGGTGCGGAGGATGGTCAAAGCGGAAGACGCTGTTTGGCGCAGACCACGGACCGGGGCGCGCGCTGGAACTGCTGGACCCGGCGACGGATGCGGCCAAGGTGCGGGCGATTTTTGTGCATCCGAAGTTTGCGCGGCGGGGGCTGGGGTCGCTGATTCTGGAGCGCGTGGAATGGGAGGCCTGGGCGGCGGGATTCAGGCGATATGAGATGGGATCGACACTGACCGGCGTGCCGCTCTATCAGTTGAAGGGCTACGTGGAGGTGGAGAGGATCGGCGTTCCGTTGTGGAATGGCGAGGCACTGCCGGTGGTGAAGATGGTCAAGGAACATGCAATGCGGCGGAGGCCGCTTCGCGGCAGGGATAGTGGGCCAGCTTAAGACGCGCTGCGAATCCCAGGTCTCAAAGGCCAGATCCTTCGACCTGCTCAGGACAGGCTCTGGGGCACCCAGATTAATTCC
>PMOF01000026.1 GCA_003162495.1 Acidobacteriaceae bacterium | reverse complement strand
TCCAGCGGTGGAAATCCCCGTTAAGCCGACACCCGATGCGGCCGCACAAAGGCAGATGATGGCCCTGGTGGTGAATTATGTCACCAAGACCACGCATCAGTTGCCGAACTTCTTCGCGACCCGGGATACCACCCGCTTTGAAGACAGGCCGCAGGACACCTGGAACAGCTCTCTGCCATTGCATTTTGTAGACAAGTCAGGCGTCACCGTTGAATACCGGGATGGGCAGGAGATGGTGGATACCGGCTCGGACAAGGCCAAGAAGCGAGAGCCCACGCCGCAGGGGCTGGTTTCCTGGGGCGAATTTGGTCCCATTCTGAGCACGGTGCTGTTGGATGCGGCCCAGAGCAACTTGGCCTGGAGTCACTGGGAACAGGGTCCAACCGGTCCTGAGGCCGTATTTCGTTATGAGGTGTCGGCCAAGAAATCGCATTATGAGGTCCGCTATTCACTTGAATTTCACGAACGCGCCGGATATCACGGAGAGATCGCCGTCGACCCGGCAAATGGAGCCATCTTTCGCGTCACGGTGGAGGCGGATCTTGCGCTGGGTGATCCGCTGACCAGGGCCGCGATCATGGTGGAATATGGGCCGGTCGAGATTGGTGGCAGGAGCTTTATCTGCCCGGCGCGCAGCGTTGCCCTTTCGATGAGGCATATGCCGCCAGAAACGGCGACCATGCACTCCGCGGCACTTGATCAAGGCCCGCTCAAGACATTCTTGAACGATGTTGCATTTGAGCAATACCGGCGGTTGGGCTCGGAGTCGCGGATGTTGACGACCGACAGCGGAGAATTGGCCGCCAGTTCTCCTGCTTCCGGCGCCGAGGGCCCGCCTTCGTCCAGGCTGCAACCGCTGTCGACGGCGAGCTTAGAGGAGCCCAAAGCAGCGGCTTCAACAGCAGGAGTTAATGCCGCCGCGCCCACAGCGCCAGCGGCCACCGCAACCAATGCCGCCGAGGCCGCGCCTTCCGCGGAAACAGAACCAGCGCCCAGGAATGGCCAAGCGGAGGCGGAACAGGAATCGCTGTTGAAAGCGATGCCCGTCTTCAAGAACAATGCGCGCGACGTGGTGGTTGATGTGGTGGTCACCAAAAGCAATGGCGAGCCGGTGCTCGGCCTCCACAAGCAAGACTTTGCGGTGACGGAAGACGGCAAGCCGCAGGCTGTCGACTTTCTTGAGGAGCACACAGCAAGCGAGACTTTGGCCGCCCCGCCGCAACCGCTGCCTGAGCTGCCTCCCAACACCTATACAAACGTTCCGCCGGTCCCGGAGAGCGAATCTGTCAACGTACTCCTGCTCGATACTCTGAACACGCCGCAGCAGGATCAGGCATATGTCCACAGCGAGATCACGGACTTCCTGAAGAAGATGCAACCCGGCACACGGGTGGCGATTTTTGCCCTGGGCTCGAAGCTGCGCTACGTGCAGGGGTTCACGACCGATAATTCGGTGCTGCTGACGGCGCTCAATGACAAGCGGAACGGTGCGACGCCGGTCAAGATGGCGGGCACGCGGGACCGTGGCGACCAGGCCGACGATGCGGCCGACGCGGCGCGGTTGACCATGATGCAGTCGGGCGGCGTGGGGGCGCTCCAGGCAGCGCAAGGCGACATGAGCGCCTTTGATTACGGTGCGCGTGCCTCCCTCACGTTCGAAGCGCTCGACAGTCTTGCCCGCTACCTGGCCGGCGTTCCGGGCCGCAAAAGTCTAATCTGGTTTGCCAGTTCCTTTCCGATAGTCATCTTTCCGACCGTCGCCCAGCGCGCCAGCATTGAGAACGCGCACAATATGCGTGGATATATGACCCAGGTCAAGCAGACCGCCGACATGCTAACCGTGTCCCAGGTCTCGGTCTATCCCGTAAGCGCTGAGGGGGTCATGACGGAACACATTATGGAAGCCGACAGCGCGGGTGCAGCTGGCCCGGAGGGTTCAGGGCACATGGGTAGCGCGACGGACGCGACCATGAATCCTTATAACGCCGGCGCAGGGGGTCGAGCAGACGCCATCACCGCCATGCAGCAACTCGCCGCCTCCACTGGCGGCAAGGCTTACTTCAACACCAACGACCTGAACGGCGCCTTGAAGCGCGCCATCAACGACGGCGCCAATTATTACACGCTGAGCTATTCCCCCACCAACGCAAGGATGGATGGCTCCTACCGAAATATCGAGGTTCGTCTACCCAATGGCCATTACACAGTGGCTTACCGGCACGGCTACAACGCCGACAACGGATTGGCAGTAGAAACCGAACCGGGAACCGATCCCCTCGGGCCACTTCTGAAACTCGGATTGCCCAGCGCCACCGGGCTTCTATATGGAGTGCGCGTGGCGCCCGCAACACCCCAGCCCGCTCCCGATGCAACCCGCGCCGGACAAAACCCCAAGCTCAAAGGTCCGTTCACCCGCTACAACGTGGACTTCTTCATCCGCTGGACGGACGTGGACTTCCAAACCACCCCGCGCGGCGATCACAGCGGCCAGATTCTGATCGGACTCAAGGCTTATGACCGCGACGGCAACGCGGTGAATTGGGAAGGCGGCAAACAAGCCATGAATCTGAAGCCTGATACATTCAGCGCCATTCAGAAGTCAGGCATTCCCGCCCATTTGGAGATCGACCTGCCCGACGAGGATGTCCTCCTGGTCACCGGCGTCTACGACTGGAGCACGGGAAGTGCCGGGACACTGGAAGTTCATTTGCATCCCTCCCCGATTGCTGCCACAACGGCCGTCACCGGGCGATAGCGACCGGCAGGCAGAGCGGCAACCCTCCATTCTCGCGGTCCCCGGTCTGGAGATGCTGTCTTGCGGTCCGGCACCCCCGATTCCAGGGCGCGATTTGCCAAACCGTGCTATACTCTATCCAATCGTAGAATTCGATCTGAAGTTCTTGCCTGATCTGGTTACCGCCTGCTAGCAAACTTCCACATTGCATTCGCGGTAATTCAGTATCAAGGAGCAACACATTATGGAACAAGGCACAGTTAAATGGTTTAACGACGCCAAGGGATTTGGATTTTTGAGCCGCGAAAACGGCGAGGATGTCTTCGTCCATCACACCGCCATCCAGTCGAACGGCTTCCGTTCATTGCAGGAAGGCCAGCGCGTTCAGTTCAACGTGACCAAGGGCCCCAAGGGCTGGCAGGCTGAGAACGTTCAGGTTGTCTAAGGGTTAGCGCTGAGCGAACCGCTCGGAATCAAAAAGAAGAGGGACGGCAAAGCTGCCGTCCCTCTTCTGCGTTTGGCTTGATTTTTCCGATCTGAAGGGGTCGCGCTAAGCCGCCGGCTTGAGGCTTTTGACGCTGACCTGCGGGATGGCCGGGTGAAGACTTTCCCGAAGCGTTTCATGGGTGCCTAAATACTGCAGCACATCGTTAATGGAATCCTCAAAACGCGAGCCGGTCTTGTGGGTAGCTTTTACGCCTTTTGAGACAAGCTGGCAGACTTCAAAGCGGTTCATCCCCTGCGCGAGGGCGCGGTGTATTTTGTTTGAACGCATGACGGACTCCGGTCAAATTGGGTGGTTGACTGTTGCGTGCGTTGCGGAGCTCGTCAGGAGCGGTAAACGGCCGGAGCCGAGCAGGCGGGTCGATTTCTTGTCTATCTTCCATTGTACCTTGGAAATGGCTTCGATGCCGGTCTTGCCTATTTGTCCCGTAATTGAGTGCCCACGCCCATCTGATTGCAGCTCAACGATAATGCTTCTTCGCGCGCCGCTTTCGCCCGTACCAATTCCCTGTTACCATAGACCTCACATTTACCCGCTTTGCGGGAAACCCCGAAGAGATTGCAACGAAAGAGGTTATAAGTGGCAAATACCACCAAGATTGAAGACAAGCTGGAACGGAAGAAAGTAAAACGCACCGCCCGCAAAAAGGCCGCCCCCAAGGCGAAGCGCACCGGACCCCGCGGCGAAAACAAGAAAAAGCTGAAGAAGCTGGCGCGCGGCGTGTCCAAGCGGTAATCGGCCGCACCAGGATCAGAACCG
>PMOF01000218.1 GCA_003162495.1 Acidobacteriaceae bacterium | reverse complement strand
GAGGAATGGGAAGCGGGGTATGTGCACGCTTGAATTCAAGCAGGAGGCGGTTCGACTGAAGTCGTGCCCTTTCAAAGCGGCGAAGGGCAAACGCAGGGGATGATGGGGATCAGGGAAAGACGATATTTTTAGGATGATTGTTGAAAGGCTTGTCTCGGGAGCATCGGCGTTTTTCGTTACCGATTAATGCTTAGAACAATGACCGTTGAGCTCGACATTGAGTGCACTTTCGAAATCTCCATTGACGGGCAGTGGCACTTCCGTATGTCATCCCGCCGGAAACCAGCCGGCGAAGCTACTCCGCCGCCGCATCCAACGCCACACTCTCGTCAGCCGACCGCTCCACGCGCGTCGGAAGCCGTAGCGCAGACAACAACGCCAGTGCCTGCAACCCGCACAACAGCGCAAACCCCGCCACGAACGCTTTGGCAGAAGCCCCGCCGCTCAGCCGCATCCGCCAGGCCAGAAACGTTGCGCACACCGTCGTCAGCGTCGGCCCCCCCAGCCGCTGCACAATGTTCAGCGAGGTCGTCGCCATCGGCAGTTCGCGCTTCGGCACTGAAGCATAGGCCGCCGTGATCGACGGAATCCCTACCGCGCCCTGCCCGATCCCGCGCACCATCAGCGCCGCCACAAGCACCCCCGTCATCAGCCCATGGCTAGCCAGAAACACCATTGGCGCCAGGCCCACCAGCACCAGCGTGGCACCACTCGCCGACACCCACCGAATCCCAAACCGTTGCGTGAGCTTCCCCATCAACGGATACACGCACACCATCCCCAGCCCCAGCGGCGCCAACATCAGCCCCGTCTCGCTAGGCGACTTCCCGCACACCTGGATCAGATAGAACGGCACAAGCATCTGCGCCGCATACGAGACGCCATTCGACAGGAACTGCGTCGATGCTGCTGTAGCAAACACCTTCCGCTGAAACAGCTCCAAATCCAGCAGCGCGCCTTCGCCCTTCGCTTTGCCATGGCGCACAAACAGACCCAGCAGCAATGCCGCAGCACCCAGCAGCACACGCCCGGTCGTCTCCTGCAAATGGTCGCTGCCGTAGAGAAACAGCACAAGCCCCGGAGACAGCAGAACAAACCCCAGGCCATCGAAGGCACGCACCCTGCGCTCGCCGCTATCATCTGGCAGAAACAACGCCGCCATCACGATCCCCGCTAGGCACACCGGCACGTTCACCAGGAATAGCCAACGCCACGAAGCGTGCTGAAGAATCGTTCCGGCCAGCACCGGCCCCAGGATCGGACCCAGCAGAATCGGCAGTGCGGCATAGCCCATCACGCGCGCCATGTGCTTGCCCGCTGCGCGAGCAATCATCATCTGCGCCATCGGCGCCAGCAGCCCGCCGCTCATACCCTGTAGCACGCGAAACCCTACCAGCGATCCCGCCGACCACGCCTCCCCGCACAGCGCCGACGACAGCGTAAACGTCGCAAAGCACCACAGGTATAGTCTCCTGGCGCCGAGGCGGTCCACCAGCCAGCCATTCATCGGCAGCATCAGCGCCAGCGCCAGCAGGTATCCGCTCGTTACCCACTGGATCGTTGAAAGCGTGCTGTGCAGCTCCACAGCCAGGGTCGGCAGCGACACATTCACCACCGTCGCATCCAGTTGTGACAGAAACGATCCGAGGATCGCTACTGTCACAATCTTCCAGATGCCCGCCGGCAGCGTTTCCGCTGCGCCCTTCGTCATGGGCTCGGTCTTAAGCAAGTGCTGCGATTACTTCATCCGTTGAGCGCACCTTTGCCAGCCGCGGAAAAATTATCTTCACCGCGTACGCATGCTCCTCCACCGCCATCGCACCGCAGGCATCCTCCACCACAACGAATGCGAAGCCCAGCCCCGTTCCCTGCCGCGCCGTCGACTCCACACCTACGCTGGTGGAAACGCCGCAGATCACGACGGTCTCCACGCCATGCGCCTTCAACAGGCTCTCCAGCTCAGTGCGCGCAAACGCACCGTGGTGCCGCTTCGTCACCAGCGCATCGCCGGGGAGCATCCCTGCCTCCGGCACAATCTCCGAAAGCTCCGCCGGCAGCGGTCCATCCGGAATTGCAGGCGGCTGATCGACCGGCAGCCGCAGGAAGTCATTGAAGTCCACCCGCACATACACCACCGCGCCACCTTTCTCGCGCATCGCCTTCGCCAACCGGCTGGAACGCTCCACGATATCCGACGCCGTGTGCGGCACAATCGGCCGTCCCACAACGCCCTTCTGCAAATCAATCACTACCAGCGCCGTCTTCTTTGCATCCAGGTGCAAATCACTCATCCTTTCTCCTCTTTTCATAAACAGAATGCATCCTCGGTTTCCCTTCTCGGGTAGAATACGAGGATGCTCTCGGTTTCGTCAAATCCGAAAAAGGCCGCGCTCGCCAAGGCCGTCCGCCGGCCCCCGCAGCAGGAGCGCTCCGAGCGCACCCTCGTCACCATCCTCGACGTCGCCGGCAACCTCTTTGCCGAGGTTGGTTATGAGGCCACCACCATGACTGCCATCGCCGCTCGAAGCAACACCTCGATCGGTGGCCTCTACCACTACTTCCACGACAAGAACTCCATCGTCCTCGCGCTCGTCCAGCAGTACGGCCTCGCTGTCGAAGCCGAGTGGAAGCTCCTCACCGCGCAGGCCCCGGGCCTCACCCCACGGAAGTTCGCCGATATCTTCATCGAAACCATGCTCCGCGTCGTCCGCCAACACCCCTTCTACCTGGCCCTGCAGACAGCCCCTGTCCGTCTTCGCCGCGACCCCGCCAGTCACCGCGCTCTGCGCCTCGCTATCGCCAGCGCCTTCCGCGCCAAAAACCCCGCGCTCACCGAACGACGCGCCTTCATGAGCGCTAACGTGGTCGTCCAGACCGTCAGCGGCATGACCCGCCTCTTCGCCGAGTCCGCCCCTCAGGACCAGCCCACCGTCGTCGCAGATTACAAGGTCATCCTTACGGCCTACCTCACCGCCATTTTGCGCGGCTAAACCGTTACCAGCCGACGCTGGCGAATCTTCGTCGATCACTCCTCATAAGCCGGCTTACTGGAAGGATCTAGCTGGCTTGTCGATCAAATTTGAAAGACTGGATTTGGGCGCGAATTCTGTCGGGGTTAAAACCCCGACCTGCCCGTCGCGTATACGAGGTTTCAGATTTTGCTGGAGGGGTTTGTGCGGGGGTTAAAACCCCCGCCTCCCTCCGTGGTTTGCGCGGCGGGGACCCCGGATTGCGCGAAGGATGGGGGACCCACACCTTTTTCGATTGGTTTAATGTTGGGCCACCCGGCCAATCTAAGATACTGGCAAGCTGTTTTCTCGGGAGGTTGAGATGCGCACACTGGCCCTTTTGCTCACTTTGGTTGGATTTGTGCTGCCCGCGTTCAGCGCAAAACGGGTCACAGTTGAGCGGCTGGAGCAAACGCTTGCCGCGGCACACAGCTTGCAGGATGCGGAAGTTGCCATGCAGCTGTCGGATCTGGAATTGACCGAACGGTTGAGCACGGCAAAGCTCGACCGCTCGAAAGCGGACCTGCCCGGAGAGAAATCGCGGCAGGCGCTCATGATTCTGGCCGATGCGTCAGTCTTCCTCGATCCTCCCGCGGCCGAGATTCCCAGCCAACCGATCCCGGACCCGGCCACGCAGCGCAAGATATTGGCTCTGACCGTGAATTACGTCATGCAGACGCTTCACCAGTTGCCTAATTTCTTTGCCACGCGAGTCACCAGCAGTTTTGAAGACATGCCGGGAGTGCCAATTCATCCGGTTGGCGATTCCAATGTCATGGTGACTTTCCGCGAAGGTCGCGAAGTAGTGGAGAAGAGCAACTTCGATCCGCGGGTGCGACCGCTGACCACTGCTGGTGTGTTTGGGCCGATCCTTGGCACGGTGGTGGTAGATGCTGCCCGGAGCAAGCTGACGTGGAGCCGCTGGGAACAGGGCCAAACCGGTCTCCAGGCAGTTTTCAGTTACGAAATACCAATGGAAAAATCTCATTACACGCTCACGTACGACTCAATTCCTGCCAATCCAGCATGCCCCACCACTCCACAAACCTTCAGCAAGATCGTCGCCTATCACGGAGAGATGGCCATCGATCTTGCGAGCGGAACGATCCTTCGACTGATGCTGTTGGCGGACATGAAACCGGATGAAGTCACGGTCAACTCCGGCATTGAGGTGGAATACGGGCAGGTCAGTATCGGCGGCAATGACTACTTCCTGCCGGTCAGGAGCGTCACCTCTTCGCTTGCGCATTCTCTCCTAGTCCATGGGGGATGGGGGCACGGGCAGGGCTGTCCTTCGCTTGTCCTAGCACCGGGCCTTCAGAGATCGCTCAACGACGTAGTTTTCGAGAACTATCACGTGTTCCGCTCGGATGCCACCGTTCTGACCGACAGCGAGGCCGCGAAGCTGGAGCGCCAACCCCTTCCTGTACCGAACGGGAACGGTTCGGAGCAATCAGAAGGAGCAAACGCTCCTCTTCTTGCCGACACACCCCCCGCAACGCCCCTTCCACACAGCAGTTCACAGGCTGCGTCCTCCGCAGGTGCCGCTGCAAATTCGGCGAATCCTCCCGCGCCGGAATCCCAGCCGACCCCGCAACCCGTGCAAAGCATTGCCGAATCCGCTCCGCTCCCGCCTGCGGCGACGCTACCGGCGTCTAATCAGCCGCAGCCCGCACCCGCGAACTCGGCGAACCCCGACGTCCCCAATGCGCTCGTCATCCGTACCACCTCCCGCCAGGTTCTCGTCGATGTCGTTGTCGACAAGAGAAACGGCGATCCTGTTCCCGGACTTCCGCAATCTGATTTCTCGATCGCCGAAGACGGCAAGCCCCGGACCATTGACTTTTTCGAGGAACACTCCGCACGCGCATCCGCCCCCGTCGCGCAGCCCGCCATGCCCCCGATGCCGCCCGGAGCCGTCACCAACGTCTCCACCGCATCCCCGTCGGCCGCGCTCTACGTTTTCCTTCTCGACTCCCTTAACACCGAGCCCCAGGACCAGGCCTTCGTCCGCCAACAGGTTCTCTCCTACCTGCACAAAATGGATCCCGGAACCCAGGTCGCCGTCTTCGCTCTCGGTTCCAGTCTGCGTCTCCTCCAGGGCTTCACCTCCGACTCTGCCGCGCTGCTCGCCGCCGTCAGCCGCAAGGAAACCAAGCGCGACGCCATGGCCCAGACCCGCAGCGACAACGCGGGCGATGCCGACTCAATCGCCACCCTGCAAGCCATGGGCTCCAATGGTGCCGCAGCCCTTCAAGCGGGCCAGGCCAATGCCCATGCCTACAGCTTCGGCGCCCGCGCTTCCATGACCTTCGAAGCCCTCAGTGCCCTCGCTCGCTATCTCGAAGGCATTCCCGGACGCAAGAACCTCATCTGGTTTGCCAGCTCGTTTCCGGTGGTCTTCTTCCCCACACCCGCCCAGCTTGACCAGCTCAAGAACAATCCCAATCTCCCCGGCTACGTCAACAAAGTCAAGCAAACCGCCAACCTGTTCACTCTGTCCAAGATCGCCGTCTACCCTGTCAGCGGCGCCGGCGTCATGAACTCCAACATCGGCATGGCCGACTCCGCCGACGCGGGCTCGGCCGGTGGTACCGGCCACTTAGGCACTGCCGAGAGCCCGACCGCCTCCTTGACCGGCGAAGCCTTGAATTTCGCTTCCGCCACGGCCGGCATGGAGCAGCTCGCCAGCTCCACCGGTGGCCGCGCCTTCACCACCAACGACATCGATGCCGCACTCCGCAGCATCGTCCACGACAGCGACGTTTACTACACGGTCGGCTACTCGCCCTCGGATTCCGCCACCGACGGCGGGTTCCGCCGCATCGACGTCAAGGTCAACGGCGGCAAATACAAGCTCGCATACCGTCAGGGCTACAACGCAGACACCGCCTCAACCGGTGGCGCTCCGTCGGAAGAT
>PMOF01000002.1 GCA_003162495.1 Acidobacteriaceae bacterium | reverse complement strand
CCCGGCCCGGCCGGACCCGCTCTCAAAGCCCGCGCCTGGCGCGCACTGGCCCGGATCGACCGGGACACCGATCCCACTGAAGCCTCCAACGAGCTGTTGCAAGCCCTGAGGCTCACCTCAGAGACTCCCGACGACACGCTCCTGGCCGCGACCCTCGCCGAGGATGCAGGCCAGTTCGACGCCGCGGAGGCCGCCTACCGCCGCGTCCTCGCCAAGGATCCCAATTCCGCCCCCGCCAACGCTGGCCTCGCCCATCTGCTCATTGCTCGCAAACAATATCCCCAGGCTGAAACATTCCTGCGCGCAGCCTTGCAACAATCTCCGGACGACCCGGCGCTCAATGCCCAACTGGCCACCGTGCTCGCCGCCCAGGACAAGGCCGAGGCGTTGCCGCTCATCCAAAAGCTCCACGACACCCATCCAGCCGACGCCTCCATCACCCGCATGTTGGCTGAGCTGCTGGCCGAAGCCGGAGATGCCGCGGGCTCTGACCATTTCTATTCCCAACTCCTGGTCGCCAATCCCAACGACCCCGCCCTGCTCATTGGCCACGGCCAGAACCTGATCCATCAACTCAAATACCCCGAGGCCTTCGCGGCCTTTGACAAGGCTACCCAGCTCGACCCCGCCAACCCCGACGGCTGGAGTGGCCTGGCCTTTGCCGCCTCCCGAACCAGCCAGCCATCCGTCACACTGCACGCCCTTACCATGCGGTCAAAATATCTTCCCGAGGTCCCATCAACCTATTTCCTGTGGGCCACATCCTACGATGCACTGCACGAACGAACGGCGGCACTCAGTTATTACCATCAGTTCTTGAATGCATCCGCCGGGAAATTCCCAGATCAGGAATGGCAAGCACGCCAACGTATAAAACTGCTCGAAAAAAAACCGTGATACGTGCGAATCTTCCAATTTGAGTGCGGTAATCGTTTTACAGTTCGCGGTGTTGGGGCCAACGGCGACTCTCAATCTTTCCTCTTGCGTAGTCTCACCATTGGTCTTATAGTCACGGCACGGGGTAATGCCGCAACTGGGGAGGTCGCTCATGCGGTACAAGAATTTAATTCCAGTCCTCGCGTTCTCGATCGTCACGGCCATCCCGGCCTGCGCCTCGGGCTTTGACGACAAAGTATTCGACCAGCAGAGTATCGACGCTCTGGCAGCCAGGGTCAGCTTGGCGCAACCCCGCGAGCAATGCTTCCTTTACGCCCAACTGGTCCACGAAATGACCGAGTTCAGCCTGCGTCAATACGCCGCGGGCGACGTGGACAAAGCCACCTCGCTGCTCAAGCAGGTCCAGCAGCTATCGCGTAAAATCCATCTCTCCATGGGCAACGACGACAAGCGCCTCAAGAACGCCCAGATCCTGCTTCGTCACACAGCCTTCCGCCTCACTGAGATGCTGCATAACAGCGCCTCTGAAGACCGCCCCCTGGTCGCCGAGACGCTGGCGCAAGTGAACGAGGCCCAGACTGAAGCCATGATGCAGGTTTTCCGCAAGTAGGCAGCTACGTCGTCCGCATCGCTTTTTCAACATCGGACCCTGACATCTTCGCCCTTTCCGCGGTAGGATGCCCTGTGCTTCAATGGGAGCTCTGGAGTGTTGAGAACCGATGCGTCTCCAACGACGTCTTACCGCGATGCTGGTCAGCCTTGCATTTGCCGCGCCCTTGCTTGCCCTTCCCCTGCTGGCCCAGAAAGAAAAACCGGAGCCGCTGAACGAGAAGGAAGTCGAGCAGATCCGCGAGGCGGGAATCTACCCCATTGATCGGGTCAGCCTGTACACGAAATTTCTCAATGAGCATGCTGACGTCATCAAGGGGCTCACCAATCGGGCGAAATCCCCCGCGCGCAGCCGCCGACTCGACGATGAGCTGCAAAACTTCACAGCACTCATGGACGAACTCGGCTCCAATCTCGACGTCTTCTCCGACCGCCATGCCGACATTCGAAAGGCCCTCAAACCGCTTAATGAAGCTGCGCCCCAATGGCTCGGTATTCTGCGCGCACTTGCCGGCGAGCCCGGCTTCGACCTGGCCCGCAAAGAAGCCATCGAGAGTGGCGAGGACCTCACTGACCAGGCCAAGCGCCTGCTCACCGAGCAAACCGAATACTTCGATCTCCATAAGGATGAGCGCGGCCAGGACCGGGCCGAACCGAAATAGACCAGGGAAAAGGGAATAGGGTTAGGGATAGATAGTCATCGAGTCGGCACGCCAGCGGTCATCTTCCAGGCAACATCGGTCAGGCCGCAAATCAGTACTTGCAGTCGCGCTTTTCTATTCCCTGTTCCCTATTCCCTAGTCCCTAGTCCCTGTTCCCTCCCACCCTGTAATCTGAGTGAGTGTCGCTCGATTTTGTCCCAATCTTTCAGCAGGAGTATCGTGCCTTGCGGCCTCGGGCGCCCATGCCGCCCATTGCAGTCCGCTTCCGCCGCTTTACGTCGCTCAACACCACCATCCGCCTTCGCGAAAAAAAGATCCACGTCAGCCTCTCCGACCTGCTCGAGGGCGCACCTGAATCCGTCGCGCACGCCATCGCACATATTTTGCTGGCCAAGCTCTACGGCCTGGACATCGACCCCGCCCAAAACCATCGTTACAAGCGCTTCGCCTCTTCGGCCGCCGTCACCCGCCAGACGGAACGCATCCGCGGCGCTCGCGGCAACAAGCGTTTCTCCGGACCCGAGGGCCGCTACTATCACCTCGATGAAGTCTTCGACTCGCTCAACACGCGCTTCTTCGGCGG
>PMOF01000264.1:14284-16460 GCA_003162495.1 Acidobacteriaceae bacterium | reverse complement strand
TGGCCAAGCTCGGCCTGCACGGCCCGCAAACCGGCAAGGACCTCTGGACCGGCAAGCCCGTCACGCTGACCAACGAACAGCCGTTGGAACTCGCCAGCCACGACGTCTTTCTGGTGCGCATCGACGCGCCGAAATAACCGCGACATTACGAAACTATCGCTCTCACGACGCTGGGTGTACCAAGTATCGCTTTTGAGACTGGGGAGGCCGAACGCTAAGGACGGTAGAAATCATCCACGATTCCCCAATCACAAGCGACGTACAGGCCGACAGTCACAAGAAGCCGTAGCTCCGGCCCTACTCCGCGCGCCCCAGGCAGACCCCAAACCAGCCCTGCGCATCCGTCCAGCTCTCAACCGGGGCAAACCCAGCTGCCGCCATCATCGCCTCTGCCTGGCCCGGCCTGTATTTATAGCTGTTCTCGGTATGGATGGTTTCGCCTGCGGCAAAATCGACCTCGAAATCCGGCCCGTCGATATCCATCCCGCTCAGCCGCACGGTCTGCGCAACCCGGCTTTCCAGGTGCATCTCGATCCGCGATGCGTCTCCGTTCCAGATCGCCCGGTGAGCGAAGCTTTCCAGATCGAAGTCCGCCCCCAGTTCCCGGTTCAGTCGCGCCAGCACATTTAGGTTGAACGCAGCCGTAACCCCCGCAAAATCGTCATAAGCTGCCAGCAGCGTAGCCTCATCCTTTACCCGGTCGGCTCCCATCAGCAGCAGGTCGCCCGGCTGCAACCCACGGCGAACCATGCGCAGCAGCTCCGCCGCCTCCCATGGCTCAAAGTTGCCAATGCTCGACCCGATAAAGAGCACCAGCCGCCGCTCGCGGGTTTCAGCCAGCTCCAGGTCCACTTCCGGCCTGGGGCCAAACTCGGCCTCAAATTCATGGGAGTAGTCCATCACCCGCGGCGCCACCGTAACCCCGTCGATCTCCCGCTCAATCCGCTCCTGCGCCGCTTCCAGCGCGCTGGCTGAAACGTCCAGCGGTTCATAGACCACCGATCCCTGCAGCGCCACGGCAGCCGCCAGCAGCAGGCGCGTCTTATCCGCGGACCCCGCGCCCAGCTCAACGATCCGCAGCCTGGCCGGCTCGTTCTCCTCAAGCCCGACGCCGTTCGGCCCCGCCGCAAGCGCGATCATGCGCTGCGCATGGGCCGCAAAAATTCCCCGCTCGGTGCGGGTCAGGTAGTATTCCGGACGCTCGGTAATCTCGTCAAAAAGCCGCGACCCGGCGGCGTCGTAAAACAGCCACGGCGGCAGCAGCTTCCGCTTCGCCCCGAGCCCCTCCCGGACCGCCGCGGCGACCCGGTCCTGAATAATTCCCGCGCTCGTGATGGGTAGTGCGATCGTAGTCATGCGGTCACTTGGATGCCGATGGTTCTGCGAATGTTACCACGATGCCAGCCGAATTCCGGAAAATTGCCAACGGGTCTGCGGTGAAAAGAAATTCCGATAACTCGCTCGAATGTGCCCCGACGGCGTCAGGCACGAGCCGCCCCTGAGCACCATCTGGCCGCTCATGAACTTGCCGTTGTATTCGCCCAGCGAGCCGGCCAGCGGACGAAAGCCCGGATAGCCCAGGAAGGCGCTCGCAGTCCACTCCCAGCAATCACCAAACAACTGCGCCGGCCCCTCGCCCCCATCCAACGCCGCCGCAGGCAGCAATCGTCCAGAGTCCAGCAGGTTACCGGTCACTTCCCGGTCCTGTGCAGCCGCTTCCCACTCAAACTCCGTTGCCAGCCTGCGCCCTGCCCAGCGCGCATACGCGTCGGCTTCAAAGTAGCTCACCTGGCTCACCGGCACATCTCTCAACTGTGCCAGGGCAAGGTCGCCGCGCAGGGTAAACACGCTCCATTCCCTGCTCGCGCCTACCCCCTCCCGATGCGCCCGGTCCTGATGAGTCCCGTCCCGATGAGTCCAATAGAGCGGCGCGCGCCAGCCATTATTCTGCACCGCCAGCCAGCCCTCTGAGAGCCACAGTTCCGGCCGCTGGTAGGCGCTATCGGCGATGAATTCCGCATATTCTCCGCAGGTCACCAGGCGATTGGCCAGCGCATAAGGCTCCAGCCACACGCGGTGGCGCGGCAGCTCAAGGTCAAAGCAGAAACCGTCGCCGCTGTAGCCGGCCTCACACAGACCGCCCGCAAATTCCGTGAAGCTGCTCGGCCCGGCGTGC
>PMOF01000264.1:2617-14212 GCA_003162495.1 Acidobacteriaceae bacterium | reverse complement strand
CCGGATTGAGCCCCAGCATGCGATCAACCGCCTCGTCCACATGCGTCCGGTAGCGCAGAATCTCATCCAGGGACGGTCTTGAAAACGATGCCCGCAGCCGCTTCTCCGGAAATTTATCGAAACTTTCGTAATAGCTGTTGAAGAGCCACGAAAAATCCGCGTTGAACAGCCGGTAGCCGGGTAGGAATTCGCGAAGAATGAACGACTCAAAGAACCAGGCCGTGTGAGCCAGATGCCATTTTGCCGGCGACGCCTCCGCGCACGACTGCACCATCATGTCCTCGGCCGTCAGCGGCGCGCAAAGCTCGAGCGTCCGCCGCCGCGCCGCTCGAAACCGCGCGCCAATCTCCAATTGCTGCCCGCATCCGACCGCTGTGCTCATCTTCTTCCACCCCGCACTGGCAAAAGTCTATCCCAACATGCGCCGCGGCGGTCTCTCCCGAATCTGGTTATTTCTCTTGATGCGTGACTTTTAATCAAAGCATCAATATCTTCGCAAAAATACCGGACATCGCTATCCCGCCGGAAAGCATCCATGTGATCTGGACGATAAGAACGTTGGATCGCCCGGGTTGTTTGATTGGAGAAAGTATGCGCCCGGTTAAGATGGTCAGGCTGGCAGAACCTCGTCGGCTGACAGCAATCGCAGTCTTCGCATTTTTGATTGTCGGCTCCCCGGCCGCCTTCCCTCAAGATCCCACCCTCAANNCCCGCTGCTGGCTGAAACATCGCAAGCCCCGTTCGTGGCGGTCGCGCCGGTTTTTCAAATCGGTCCCGAAGACGTTGGCGACGCGCTGATGCTGCACCAGCGCTACCAGGCCGCCCGCGAGGCCTACAGCAAAGCTGCTCCAACCTCCCGCCTCTGGAACAAAATGGGCATTGCAGACGAGATGATGTTCAACCTTGAGGATGCTGCCCGCTGCTTCAAGGAGGCTTTGAAGCTGGATAGCAAAAACGCCAAGGCTCTTAACAACCTGGGAACCCTCTACGCCTCAAGCAAGCAATACGCGAGCGCCGAGCGAATGTACCGCAAAGCGCTCATCATCGAGCCCGGCTCGGCCATCATCCACAAGAATCTAGGCACCGATCTGCTGGCGCAGCATAAGTACCAGGAAGGCTGGGAAAGTTATCAGGCCGCGCTGCTCCTCGACCGGCATGTCTTCGACGACACTCTCAGCCTTCGCGTCGGCAATCCAATCAACGGTCAGGATCGAGGAGCCGTGAATTACTACATGGCCAGGGGTTGCGTTCGCGCCGGCCAAAACGGCCTGGCCATCAATTATCTGCGCAGGGCCCTCGACGAGGGTTTCACCAATCCCAGGAAGATCGTCGCCGACAGCGAGTTCGCCAGCCTTCACGGTGTCTCGGGCTTCGAGCAACTGCTCGCCGAACAGAGCGCCCCCTAACGATAGTCACTACAGCAATTCCGGGCCAGAAAACTCTGCTTGCTGCACCGCCAAGCCTGTGCGCCGGACCGGACCACTTTTGGTCTTTTTGTCCGACCACTCTAAAAACGGCCAATTTCGCTTGGTCACTTTTGCTGGTTTGGTGTTCTAATCGATACGTAGGATAAAAAAGTGCATCCGGCAGTTGCCTGAATGCATGAGCACCAGATTCCTTCTCCAGGAGGGAATATGTGCAGACTCAATCGGCAGTTCTGGCTGCCGGCCATCGTCGCCCTGGCATCCCTCGTGACGGAATTCCCGGCCTTTGCGCAATCTCCCGTCCAGCCCGCAATCCCTGCATCCACACCTGCATCCTCGGAGGCAACTGACAAGGCCGCCGCCGCCGAACCGTCTGCGCAACCGGTCACCACAGCTCCGCCATACAAGCCGACCCCTGAGCAGGTCGGCGACTCACTCTTCGGGCATCAGCGCTATCAGGCCGCCATCGAGGCTTACAAGAAGGCGCCGCGCGACTCCGCCGAAGTCTGGAACAAAATGGGCATCGCCTACCAGATGATGTTCGATCTGGAATCGGCCTCCCGTTGCTACAGAATGTCTTTGAGACTCGATTCAAAGAATCCCCGCGTCCTCAACAATCTCGGCACGGTCTACGATTCGCTCAAAGAATATGGCGACGCGGAGCGCATGTATCGCAAGGCAGTCAAAATCGATCCCAGCTCCGCCATGATCTATAAGAATCTCGGCACCAGCCTGCTGGCTCAGCATAAGTACAAGAAGGGCTGGGAAGTCTACAAGACCGCGCTGACCATCGATCCGAATATCTTCAAGAGCAACACAAACCCCCGCGTCGAAAACCCGGCCTCGGTGCAGGAGCGCGGTGCGATGAACTATTACATGGCCCGCGGTTGTGTTCGCGCCGGCATGAATGACTGCGCCATCGAGTACCTCCGCATGGCCCTCAACGAGGGATTCACCAACCCCAAGAAGATCGAGGCCGACAGCGAGTTCGCGAGCCTCCGCGGCATCCCCGCGTTCGAGCAGTTGCTCGCCGCACAGCGCAATCAGTAACGCGCGCCAGGACGTTTCCCGACAGCAACCTGTCCTGATACCGTCGTCTCCAGAACGGTCTTCAACGTCTATTTAATGAGGGATGCTTTCCCCTAGCATGTTCTTCTGTATCCCGTCGTTCTCGGAGCCGCCATGAAACTTCGCCTTCTGTTGGCAATCGTCTTGATCCTCGCATTCACCGCGGAGGCCTCCGCACAGAATGCGCCATTGGCTCCGCCAACTACCCCGGGCGCCGGCGGCTTGCAGGATCAGGAACCGGACCAGGGCCCGCGCGGCGGACGCGGCGGCGGATTCGGCATGGGCATGGGTCGTGGCGTTCTCGGAACGGTCACCGAAGTCGCCCCCGATCACTACGCGATTAGGACCGACGACGGCGAAACCTACACCGTCCACTTCAGCGTCAACACCCGCATCCTCAGGCAATCAGCCCAGCGCCGTGGCCAAGGGCCTGAAGGCGGCAACCCTCCGCAGCCCATCAAGTCCGCTGACATCAAGGCGGGCGACGCCATTGCCGCGAGCGGCGAGGTTGATGCCGCGGCCAAGTCCGTGGGCGCGGTCTTCATCATGCAAATCGACCCTGAGCGCGCCAAACAAATGCACGCCATGCAGGCCAACTACGGCAAGACCTGGCTGGCCGGCAAGGTCACGGCCATCGACGGCGTCAAGGTCACCCTGCTGGGCATCAACGACCACACAGCCCATAGCTTCGCCGCCGACGAAAACACTACCTTCCGCAAACGCCGCGAACCCATCACCCTGGCCGATATCCAGGTGGGCGACACGGTCCGCGTGGAGGGCGCCGTCAAGGACGGAATATTTGTAGCAACATCCGTCGTGGCCATGAGCCGCCCTCCCGAAGGAACAGCCGCCGCGCCTCGCAACATCCCGCCCCAATAAAGCAATCAACATTCCCGGCTCTCGGAGTCACCATCCGGGAAACCTCTATTCCCCGTTCCCTGATCCCGGAATCTTTGACCCCTGTGGTACATTCTCCATACCCCGTTGCAGCTCCATTCCCCTGATTTCCTTGGTTCCATCTGCAGCCCATGCGAGGTAAGTGCCCATGGCTCCGCCTGTCGAAGCGCTCGCCGAATCCGCCTTTGACGCTCGCGACGCGCGCACCGATGCGATTGGAAAATCTGCCCAGCGGAAAGCTGCATTGCGCCTGCTTCCGGTGATCGGCGTGGGCTATGGCCTGGCCTTCATCGATCGCATCAACGTCAGCTTCGCCTCGCTGCAGATGAACCGCGATCTGCATTTCAGCGCGTCGGTCTATGGCTTCGGAGCCGGCATGTTTTTCATCGGCTATGCACTTTTCGAGGTGCCATCGAATCTGCTTTTGCTGCGCTTCGGCGCCCGCCGCTGGATGGCGCGCATCATGTTGACCTGGGGGCTGCTGGCCGCGGCCATGATGTTCGTGCGCACACCTCTCCAGTTCGATGTCCTGCGCTTTTGCCTGGGTGTCGCAGAAGCCGGCTTTTTCCCCGGCGTCCTCTATTACCTCACGCTTTGGTTTCCAACCCGCATGAGAGCGCGCGCAATCAGCCGCTTTTATGTCGCCAGTCCCCTCAGTTCCACGCTCATGGGTGCGGTCGCAGGAGGTCTTCTGGGCCTGGGCGGCAAACTCGGCCTTGCCGGCTGGCAGTGGCTGTTTCTCGTGGAAGGTTTGCCTGCCGCCCTGTTCAGTCTTGTCATTTTGAAGATGCTCCCCGACGGTCCCGCCAAAGCCACATGGCTCACCGCGGAGGAAAAAGCGTGGCTGCAAAGCCAGCTCGATGCTGACTCCAAAGAGGCTCACCTCGGCCACGAAGCAGGCGTCCTGCAAGCTCTGCTTTCACCTAAAGTGTGGATGATCGGCCTGTTCTTTTTCTTCGCTCTTACCTGCAACTACGCTTACAGTTTCTCCGCGCCCGCCATTCTGCAGCACGCTACCGGATGGAGCGTGACCGATGTCGGCTTCCTGGTGGCGAGCCTCGGCCTGGCAGGAGCGGCCGCGATGCTGCTCAACGCATCCCACTCCGACCGAACCGGCGAACGCGCACTGCATTGCATTGTCCCCTGCCTCGTCATAGGCTTAGGTTATCTCGTTGCCAGCTATACACGGGTTCCGTGGTTGGTGGTTACTTCGCTGGCGGTCAGTTTCATCGCGTTCTACGCAATTCTGGGACCGGCCTGTTCGGTTCCCACCCAGTTTCTTGCCGGGAAAGCCGCGGCCGCAGGCATTGCCGCCATGAACACCATCACCATGTTTGGCGGCTTTGTCGGCCCCTATTGGATGGGGCGCATGAAAGATTTCACGGGCAGCGATCAGACGGGACTGCGTGGACTCTTGCTGCCCGCCGTCGCCGCCGCAGGCATGATGTTTCTACTCGCGCGCAGCCTCAAAAGACAAACCCGAACTCCAAGTACTGTTCACTGACAATGAATCTGTATTCCCTGTTCCCTGTCCCCTGAGCTTCACCCGCCCATGAACATCCCGCCGTTCACATCCAGCACATGCCCCGTAATGTACCCCGCCGCATCCGACGCCAGAAATGCAACCGCCTTCGCAATCTCCAAGTCCGACCCCGCGCGCCCCAGCGGAATCTGCGCCATCATCGCCGCCCGCTGCTTCTCGTCCAGCACCGCGGTCATCGGCGTCTCAATGTATCCCGGCGCAACCGCATTCACCGTAATTCCCCGCGACGCCACTTCGCGCGCCATCGACCGCGTCAGTCCGATCATCCCCGCCTTGCTGGCCGCGTAATTCACCTGGCCCGCCTGGCCCGTGCGCCCCACCACGCTCGATATATTGATAATCCGCCCCCAGCGGTTCTTCAGCATCGGCCTCAGCAGCGCCTGAGTCAGTAGAAACGCCCCGGTGAGATTCGTCTCCAGCACATCGTCCCAGTCCGCCCGCTTCATCGCCATCATCAGCCCGTCGCGCGTGATGCCGGCGTTGTTCACCAGAATCTCCACCTTCCCGAACCGTTCCAGCACCGCCTTTGCCACGGACTTGATCGAGTCTTGGCTGGCCACATCCAGTGCAAATGCCGCCGCCTGGCCTGACCCATTATGTTTGACGGCCGCCTCAATCTCCGCCACAACCTCGGCCAGCTTGGCCTCGTTGCGCGCCGCCAGCGCCACAGTTGCCCCGGCCCTCGCCAGTTCCAGCGCACAAGCCCGCCCAATCCCCTGGCTAGCTCCGGTCACCAGCGCAATTCTTCCCTGCAAATTCGCCATATCTTTCTCTTCAAGTCCGCGCAATCGCCAACCTCGCGCCCATCCGTCCCCCATTATAGGTGGGCAAAAGTCATGGCGCTGTGGGCGAGCTTCCAGATGGTCAATTTGAGCGCGCACGCGGTTCGCTCTTGTTTTCGTGTGACAGCACGCAATTTAGAATAGAAGTGGAATGTTTGCTTCGGGGGCTTGTGCACGTGTCACAACTCAACGCAAGAACCACTCTGCTAGTTGGCAACGACCAACGCGGCTTTCCCTCCAAGCCTCACGGCGCGAGGAAGCCGTGACAGCGAACGCCGTGATCCTTGAATCGGTGCTGACCTGTCCGCGCTGCGGCGTTTCCAGGCAGGAAATCATGCCCTCGGATGCCTGCCAGTTCTTCTACCAGTGCGGCAACTGCAAAGCTGTGTTGCGCCCCAATCCTGGCGATTGCTGCGTGTTCTGCTCCTACGGCTCGGTGAAGTGTCCGCCCATGCAAACGCAAATCTCAAAATGACGGTCAAGATGATCCCTGTCACTAAGAGCCAAATCTTCGGCAAGCACAGGCGCAAAAAAACGCCGGAACTGGAAATTCCAGCTCCGGCGCAAGGAGGATTGATCTAAATTCGCGCTGCTTAGTTGAACGCGTCCACGTCGTGAGCAAGCAGCACCGTATTGCCCGAGGTAGGATCCTTGAGCAGCAATCCAACCACGCGCACATTTGCGCCGCCCGACACGTCGCTCAACCCAGTCAGACCGTCCCGGAAATCCGTCCTGGCCGCCGTGTATACAGTGACCGTCTGCGGAACCAGCAAGCCGGCAAATCCGTTGATCTGTATCTGGAAAGTGCCATTCGTGCTGTTCACGCTGCCTGCCACTACCGTGCCGTTGAATCCCCAATCGCGCAGCACAACCCGATTCACTGTCAGCGCCTGCGCGTTAACCGCGCCGCTCGCCGGCCCTCCCACCGACACGTGCTGGCCCGGCAGCAGTGTGCTTGAGTTGAACAGGAACTCTGTCAGCGGATTGTGCATCCAGTAAATGAAGAACTTCTCGTTCCCGCTCAGATCCACCTGCGCAATCTGGCCCAACTCGACTCCGGTGCCGGTGGGCAGCGTGCCGCGCACATACAGGTCGAAACTCGTAGCCGGTCCGCTGGCCGGCGACACATAGGTCACCTGGCCGCCCGCATAGAATCCATTCTGCGACAGAATCGCTACCTCATCGGCGTCCAGCGTTTGGTCGGCCCTATCCAGAGTGCCGGAAATCTCCACGATGCTGCTGGTGGTCAAATCGCTGAGGCTCTCGTTGTTATCCCATTCCGTTTGCCCGTTCACGTTGATCGTGAACTGCTCGCCGTGCGGCCCCTGCACCACAAAGGATTGCCCTGTCACGTTCACACTGACCACTGCCGCGACGAACTCGTCAATGTAGGCGTCCGGATCGCTCGGTCCCACCGTTTTGACGTTGAACACCGGCGTCACCTGGCCGGTGATTGCGCCGCCCGAGTCCACCTGGATGGACTTATGCAGATCGAAATCCACGCGCAGGCCAACCGGCGTCCCCGCCTGAGTAACCACCAGTGGCGAAGCCAAAGTTACCGTGTAGGTATAAGTGGATGCTGAGGAAGGATACGTCGCCGCCTCGGTTGCGATCGTCGGCGCGCCGCTGGCCGGCATGTTCAAGTAGCCGATCGTTGCGCTGCCCAGCGTGATCGACAAGCTTGTATAAGTCCCCACCGGCACGTCGTTCATGTCGAGCAGGGTTTGCAGTCCGTTGAAGCGCGCGAAATCCACTGTCGGCGTGCCGCTGATCAAGGACACGCTCGTTCCACTGGCGTCCTTGGCGGTCACGCTGTTCACCGGCACGGCAAACGACACCACGCTCGCCATCGGCGCGTCGGTGCCCACCACAAAAGCCGGTCCGGTTTGGGTTGACGTGGTCGACATGCCCGCCTGGTTGTACCCGCTGCAGCCCGCCGTCACCAGGGCGGCGGCCGTCAGCAAAATAAGTGCGCCTGTCCAAAGTTTGACCTGCATCCCGAATTTGTAAGATCTGGTCCCCATATTCATCCCACCTTTCTGATTTCGTGTCGTCTTGAGTCCTGAACAGTGCATAGGATTAGCAGGCTAAGTCGCAGCCCACTCCATTCGTTACACCCTGAAGCCGCAAGTAGAACTCCCGCAGGCGCAAACCTGCATCATCCATGCTTTGCATGAGTGGTAAATGCAGCAACAGATTGTCCCTTGCCGCGTTCGCGCGGAGTCATTACCGGAATTTGCAGACCACGGCGTGATGGGTCGCTGGAGTCAACACGAGGAGCTCTTCCAAGCTCTCCCGCCGTATAATTCAATAACCCAGGCAGTCATGGAATGTTGCTGAAGATGTTTTTTTATTTGATTCGAGACACACTTTAGTAATTGAACCCTCATTGATCTATATTTACGCTGTTAGTTGCACTCAGCCCGACGGGCTGACCGCCACGCGCACTGGCTGCGCCGCCATCGCCGGCCTCACCAGTTGCGCCGGCCAGATATACACGGCCAACTGCCGCGAGTAGTACAGCACCGGCCCTTCCTTCGGCAGTGCGATTCCGATTGCATCCGCCAGATCGTTGCGCTCGATCTCTGCTTCTGCCTCTTCCAGCGGCCAGGGAACGTGGTGCACGTTGGCCCGGATCGGTTGTCCCGCACGGTTCTTCGAAAACAGGCAGTAGCGCTCGGTAAGAAAATGCTCCAGTGTCCCAGGCCGGCTCTCCGCCAGCTTGCGCGTCGGCCCCAGTCCCCGATACCGCGCCTTGAAAACCACCGGCCGGCTGCTCCAGTATCGCCGGCTATAGTACTCAAACTCCCGCTCCGTCCGCTGCGCCATGCGCATCTCGGCCCAGTAGTAAGGCAGCCGGTAAAACAATCGCGCCACCCCCACCGCCAGCAGGTTGCTCGCATCCAGCGACAGAAAATAGACTCCGTGCGTTCCCGTGTATCGGTCGCGAACATAAGTGCGCAGATTCAGTTCCGGAAAACTGCGCGCTCCCGGTACCGGCGGAATGCCGCGGACCTTGATCCGGTCCATCCAGAAGGGCACCACTCCCAGCCATGCCGCTCCGTCGAACGTGTCCACCTGCAGGCCCTCGGGCAACAGCGCCGCAACCTGGGCCGCCTCGACCGGCCAGTGGGCAAACAGTACATCGTTCCACTGCTGCGTCATCGCCCAGCGCCCTGAGGGCAATGGCCGCGGCCTGTACGATGTCGGTATCAGGTGCTCCTGCATGGCACTATCCCGCCGCGTATCAGGTTGGTCGCGCGCTGTGCTTGACGATGTGTGCGACCTCGTCGAGAAAGCACAAGCGCAATCCACACCCCATGCCGTATTCTGTTCGCGAGCCCTCTCGAATGTCCAGTGAATCTTTTCTCCCCCCCGGCGCCCGCAATCAAACCGACGTCTTCGCCGTCCACGGCGCCGACCCTGAAGTGCTGGCCTATGCCATGGCCAAGTACTCTCGATCCTCTCTCTCCATGCGCGAATCCTTGAATGAAATCAGCGCCCAGCGCGCCGAGCAGTTCCTGAACACCTTCTACTTCCAATACGGCCACCGTTCCATCGCCGACCTCGCCCACATCGCCTTCGCCGTCGAGCGCCTCAGCCTGCTGGCCGCTATCGTGCTGGTCGACGAGCAGAGGTGGGACGGACAGGAGCGATCGACAAGGTACCAGAACTTCCTCAAATCTGGCTGGTACTTCCCCGACTTCGGACCGGGAAATGCCTCAGCCGCCGATCTCTATTCCACCACTGTCACAAATTTGTTCGCCACCTACCAGCGCACCACCGCCGCCGTCCTTGAAGCGCTCCGCCGCCGCGTCCCGTGCCCTGACGCGCTTAAGCCCGACGCCTATGAGCGAACCCTGAAAGCTCGCGCATTTGACGTGTCGCGCTACCTGCTACCCCTGGCCACCAACACCTCCCTCGGCCAGATCGTGAATGCACGCACCCTCGAAACGCAGGTCTCTCGCCTGCTTTCTCACCCCGCCGCCGAAATCCGCGACCTGGGCCTCAAACTCCGCGAAGCCGCCACCGGCCCCGCCTGGAACGTCAACGCCCAGCCCGCCGCTGCATTCGTAGAAAAACTTGCCGCACTTGAGATTGACGCCAATCCAGACCTCGCCGGTCAGGCCGCCCAGCTCCTCACCCGCGAAGTCCGCACCGCGCCCACCCTGGTCAAATACGCCCAGCCCAACGACTACCTTCGCCAGACCCAGGCTGCCCTGTCCCAGGCCGCCAGCGAACTCCTCGCCAATCAACCCATCGTTGAGTCGCCGCTCGTGGATCTCGTCGAGCGCACCGAAACCCTGGAAGTCGAGCTTGCCTCCACGCTACTCTACTCCGCCAGCCACCACCCCTATCGCCGGATTCGCGATCTGGTTGCCGCGCTTCCCGAGGCCCGCATTTCCGAGATCATCGAGCTCGGCCTCCGTCACCGCGGCAGGCACGACGAAACCCTACGCGCCTTCCACGCCGGAGCGGCGCTGCGGTTTGACATCCTCATGGACATCGGCGGTTTCCGCGACATGCACCGCCATCGCCGCTGCGTTCAGATCATCCAACCCTTCACTGCCCTGCACGGCCATGAAACGCCCACCTCCGCCGACCTGGAGCCAGGCATCAACCTTCTTGGCGAAGCGGGCATCCTGGCCGAGTTTCAATCCGCCATCGAAGCCGCCTACCGGGCGAGCGATCAGATCGCCCTGAGCGGTGCCCCTGAAGCCGCCCAATCCGCCCTCTATCTGCTTCCCCTGGCCACCAGAATTCGCGCACTCTTCAAAATGGATTTCGCTGAAGCCCAATACATCGCCGAACTGCGCTCCGCACCCGCCGGCCACTTCAGCTACCGCCGCGTCGCCTGGGAAATGTTCCTGGCTCTCGAGCGCCAACACCCCACTCTGGCCGCCCACATCCGCGTAACCGACTTCACCAAACCCATCGACCTCCTCCAGCGCTAACCGGCAGGATAACGTCCGCGGCCGACTGCACCGCATTCTCAGCGCAACCACTTTTGTGCTGGCAGACAAATTTGCGCAAAATCAAACCACAACAACTTCTGCTGGGTAATCCTGCCATCGATGCGACTGCTAAGCGACGGAATGCATCGAAAATATCTAGGTCGTAGCCCGGGACGGACACGGTTTGCCCGTGACGCCTGACGCGCCGGGTGCGTTTGAAACGCTCACGCGAGGGAGTGCGCTCAGCGATCGGGTGCGGCGATTGTCTTTGTTGAGGGTTTAATTCCATGAAAACTGTTCCAGCGCCGGCCATGGCGCGGCCTTCAGCCAAGCCGACGCACATAGCGAGCTGCGGGCCCTTCAAACTAAAGATCTGGCACCACTGCGTCATCTGGCCCTTTGTCGTCGCGGCTCTAGTCGGCATTTACTTGCTCAACGTGCATTGGCCGTATCGATATCGGGTCATGCAGCCCATGTTGGAGGATGTCCTCGCCAGCCAGGTCAAGATCGGCCATTACCACCGGCTTTATTTTCCCAGTCCCGGATTCATGGCCGCCGACATCACACTTCGTCGTAAATCCGCGCCTGATCTTCCCCCTCTGGGCTCTGTGAGCAGCGTGACGGTTCAGGGCAGTTGGCTTGATCTGCTGCTGCTCCGCCAGCGCGTCCGCCAGGTAAACATTACCGGACTGCACATTGTCGTCCCTCCCGTCGGCAGCCGCGCCATTCATGAGGATTTCCCTCCGGGCAGCAGTGCGGGCTTTGTGGGGCCAAGCGTCGCCATCGAGCAACTTAGCATTCACGTTTCCACCCTCGACATTCTGCGCGTCGATGGCGGCCGCTACTCGTTCCCGATTCAGATGCTCACCATCTACAACGTGCAGCAGGGCCACGCGCTGTCTTATGCCGTAGATATGCGCAATGCC